>VEQC01000068.1 GCA_018883455.1 Limnohabitans sp.
GTATAGACCTTGCTCATGGCCGCCAGAGGCTGCGGACGTGGCACGACCATGGCCTGCGCTTCCAGGCTCGCACGGACGGCGGGATCGTTGGAGACTTCACTCAAGGCCTTGTGCAAAGCTTGCACGATCGGCTCAGGGGTGTCCTTGTGCACAAAGAAGCCGGCCCACATGTCAAACACAAAGCCTTTCAGGGCGGGGTTGTTCGCCATGGGCTGGGCGTTCTTGAAATACTCTTGACGATCGGCCGAGAGCACGGCGGGGGCTTTGAGCTTGCCCTCTTCCACCATTTGTACATAGCTCTTGCCGTAAACGGTCATCATGATGTCGACTTGTCCGGCCATGAGGTCTTGAATGGCCGGTGCGCCGCCCTTGTAGGGAACGTGGGTCATCTCGATCTTGGTCAAGCCCGAGAGGTGCTCCCCCAAGAGGTGGTACATCGAGCCGGGACCCACGCTGGCGTAGGTCACGGGCTTTTTCTCGGCGGCGGCTTTGCGGGCGTAGGCCAGGAATTGATCGGGGTTATCGGCGGGGAAATCTTTGCGCGCGAGCATCACCAGGGGGTTGACGGTGATGGTCTGCACCAGGCGGAAGTCTTCGCTTTTGTATTTGATGGCCGCGTTGGTGAGGGGGGCGAGAATCAACTCATTGGGCGAGCCCTGAAAAATCATGTGGCCATCGGCGGGGCTCGACAAGACTTTTTGCGCCGCAATGCCACCGCTCGCGCCACCGAGGTTCTCGACGATCACGGGCTGGCCCAGGTGCTTGGCCAAGGTGTTGTTGAGGGTGCGCGCGATCACATCGGACACGCCCCCGGCCGGGTACGGCACCATGAGGGTGACGGGCTTGTTGGGGAAGGCCTGGGCCATGGCCGCGCCGCTGATGACAAGGCCACAGAGCGCACTGACGAGGGTTTTGAAGTTGGGTTTCACGCTTGTCTCCTGGGGTTTTGTTTGAAGTGGGTTGATCGTAAAAACCCCAAACAATGCTGTCAAATGCATTTTTCATCCATTTATAATGATCTGAAATGCATAGATTGCCATGACCCTCACGCAATTACGCCACTTTGTCTGTCTGGCTGAGGCCGGTTCGTTTGTCAAAGCGTCCGGTCAGTTGTTCATGACCCAACCGGCCTTGAGCCGCAGCATCAAGGCCTTGGAGGACGAGCTGGGCCAATTGCTTTTTGACCGGGTGGGCAAGCGCATCGAGCTCACCCCCTTTGGCCGCGATGTGCTCGGGCGCAGCCAGGCGCTGCTCGATGACGCCCATCAACTCAAACGCTCCGCCCGGGTTTTGGGCGCAGAGGACACCGGACGGGTGCGCATTGGCCTGAGCTCAGGCCCCGGCCTGTTGCTCACGAGTGCCTTGATGCAGCACTTCGCACGCCACTACCCCCGCTTTCAGGTGGATGTGGTGCGCGCCCACACGCAAGCCCTGACGGAAGTGCTGCGCGCGCGCAGCGTGGACGCGCTGGTGGTGGACGTGCGCTCCTTGCGCCCAGCGCCGGATTTGCGGGTGCATGAGGTGTATGAGCTCCCCGGGGCGTTCATGTGCCGCGCGGGCCACCCCCTGGCGCAGCAACGCAAAGTGACCCTGGCGCAACTGCGGGGCTACCCGATTGCCGCCAACCCCTTGAGCGATGAGCTCGCCCGCATCCTGACCGAGCGCTATGGGGCTTCGGCGCACCCGGAGTCGCTGGTGAATTACACCAGCGACGAGATCTCGCATCTGGTGGAGGTGGCGGCGGCGACGGACACCATCTTGCTCGCCGTGCGGGCCTGCGCGCCCAAACTCCGCACCTTGCCCGTGAGCCCCGCGCTCGACGCGAACGCGCGCTTTGGTCTGGTGACGCTGGCCAACAAGGCCGAGGCCTTGTACCTGCCCCAAGTGCGCCAGGTGATCGCCCAGGTGTTTGCCGCCCCGGCCTGAACTCAGTCCACCTTGGCGCCCGAGGCCTTGACCACGCGCGCCCATTTGCTGTGCTCGGCCTCGATGAACTTGGCGAATTCGGCCGGGGTGTTGCCACCCGGAATGGCCCCTTGGGCCACCAGTTTTTCTTTCACGGCGGGGCTGCCCAGGGCTTTGACCACTTCTTGGTAAACGCGCTGAACGATGTCGGGTGAGGTGCCCGCCGGGGCCAAGAGGCCAAACCAGGAACTGGCCTCAAAACCTTTGAGCGCGGGCCCACCCACCTCCTCCACCGTGGGCACATCGGGCAAGGCCGCCGAGCGTTGGCTGCTGGTGACCGCGAGCGCTTTGAGTTTGCCCGATTTGATGTGCGGCAAGGAGGAAGGCAAGTTGTCGAACATCACGTCCATCGAGCCGCCCACCATGTCGAGCAAGGCGGGGCTCGACCCCCGGTAGGGGAAGTGGACCATGTAGGTGCCCGTCATGGTCTTGAACAGCTCGCCCGCCAAGTGAATGGAGGTACCGTTGCCGCTGGAGGCCATGTTGAGCTTGCCGGGTTGGCTCTTGGCATACGCAATGAAGTCTTGCACGGTGTTGATGTTGTGCCGTCGCGCGAAATCGGCGTTGAGTTCCAGAACATTGGGCACGGCCGCGACCACGGTGATGGGCACAAAATCCTTGAAGGGGTCGTAGGGCAGCTTGGGGTAGAGCGCGCGGTTGATGCCGTGCGTGCCCACCGTGCCCATGAGCAAGGTGTAGCCATCGGGCGGCGCGCTCGCCACCACTTCCGCCCCGAGGTTGCCCCCCGCGCCCGCCTTGTTCTCCACGATGAAACTCTGGCCAAACGCCCGGCTCAGTTCCGGTGCCATCACGCGAGCGAGGATGTCGGTGGTCCCACCTGGCGCGAAGGGCACCACGATGCGCACCGGCTTGGCCGGCCAAGCGGCTTGACTCCAAGCGGTGCCCGAGAGCAAAGAAAGGGTGGCGGCGGCGATGGCCAGGACGCTGCGGCGTTTGGTTTGAGACATAAAACCTCCTGAGGAAATGATTAGGGGGCGCTTGGCGCGGTGAGGCGCAGCGTCGGGGTGAGTTGGGCCGGATCGGTGGGCAACTCCAGCAAGGCGGGGCGACCGCTTTGCTGCGCCCGCGCGAACGCGGCGGGGAAATCGGCTTCGTGCGTGACCCGCTCGGCATACGCACCCAAGGCTTGGGCCAGCGCCACGAAGTCGGGATTGACCAGCTGGGTGGCGGCCAAACGCCCCGGATACTCTCGCTCCTGGTGCATGCGAATGGTGCCGAGCATGCCGTTGTTGACCACGAGCACGATGACGGCGGCGCCATAACGCACGGCGGTGGCGAGCTCCTGCGGGTACATCATGAAGCAGCCATCGCCGGCGAAACACACCACGGTGCGATGGGGCTCGGCAATCTTGGCCGCGATGGCCGCTGGCAAGCCGTAGCCCATCGCGCCATTGGTGGGGGCCAATTCGGTGCCCAATTGGCGGTAGGTGTAATAGCGGTGGAGCCAGACGGTGTAGTTGCCCGCGCCGTTGGTGAGCACCGCGTCGTCGGGCAAGGTTTGGGCCAAGTGCGCCACCACGTGGGCCATGTCCACACCCACGCGCTCGGGCGCGCGCGGCGCCGGGGTGTGGTGGGCTTGGTAGTCCGCGCGGGCCTGCGCGCGCCAGTCGCGCCAGGGCCGCGCTGTCGAGGGACTCGGCCATTGGGAGAGCGCCTGCACCAGCGGCACCATGCGCGATTGAATGGGCAGGTCGGCCTGAAACACCCGGTTCAACTCCTCCGCGCTCGGATGCACGTGCACCAGCGTTTGGCGCGGCCGAGGGGACTCGATCAAGGTGTAGCCCGAGGAGGTGATCTCGGAGAGGCGACTGCCCACCACCCAGATCAAATCCGCCGCGCGCACCCGCTCGGCCAATGCGGGGGAGATGCCCAGGCCAAGCTGCCCCACGTATTGGGCGCTGCGGTTATCGAGCACATCTTGACGGCGAAAACCCGCAGCCACGGGCAAATCCCAGGCCTCGACAAAGGCACGCCATTGGGCGCAGGCTTCACGGGTCCAGCCGGTGCCGCCCACAATGACCAGTGGTCGCTGGGCGGCCAGCAAGCGCGCGCGCAAGTCCTCCAGCGCGGCGGGCGTGGGCGCAGGCTCGGGCACCACCACGGGCTGGACCAAATCGGCCACCACGGCCGAACCAAACAAAATGTTTTCGGGCAAGGCCACCACCACCGGCCCCGGGCGGCCACTCTGCGCCACGGCAAAGGCGCGCTGAACGATTTCGGGAATGCGCTCGATCTGCTCGATCTCGGTGGCCCATTTGGCCAAGCCGCCAAACATGCGCCGGTAGTCCACCTCCTGAAAGCCCTCGCGCTCGCGAATCGCGGTGTCGATCTGGCCGATGAAGAGCACCATGGGGGTGGAGTCTTGCATGGCGGTGTGCACGCCGTTGGCCGCGTGGCTCGCCCCCGGGCCGCGCGTGACCATGGCCACCCCCACCCGAGCGGTGAGCTTGCCATGGGCATCGGCCATGTTCGCGGCAGCCCCTTCGTGGCAGGTGTTGATGAAGCGAATGTGGGCGTGGGCGTGCAAGGCATCGAGCACGGGCAAAAAACTCTCGCCCGGCACGCCATAAATCGTGTCCACGCCTTGACGCCGCAAGGCCTCCACCAAAATGTGTCCCCCAAGACGTGGGGCGGACGCGTCAACCGACATACGTCATTCCTTATTCTGTTAAAAACCGAGTGATGAGCGCGTGCACCGCCTCGGGCTGCTCGTGCACCAGCCAATGCGAGGCCTCTGCCATGCGTTCGACGCGCAGGTCGGGCACGAAGCGCTCGAGATCGTCAAGCAACACGGGCAGCAGCGCTTGATCCCGCTCGCCCCAAATCACCCGCACGGGCACCTGGGCGCGAAACGCTTGCGGGTCGAGCTGCAAGGCGCGCGGCCCGGGCTCGGCCTCGGTGGGCGGGTGCAAGGGCGTGGCGCGGTAGTAATTCACGCCACCGGTAAGCCCCATGGCCCAACAGGCGTGGTAGCGGGCGCGCGTGGGGGCGTCATACCAATCGCTTTGGGTCGGGTTCATGCCCACCAACAAACGGTCGAGCAGGGCAAAGTCGTCTTTGGCCAAGGCTTGGGCTGCGCCCGGCGCGCGCAGCCAATTCATGTAGGCGCTGGCGGCTTGCTGGGCCGGATCCTCGGCCAGCGCGCGGGCAAAACAATACGGGTGCGGAGAATTGAGAATGATCAAGCGCGCAAGCCAGGGAGCCCCGGCAATGGCCAAGTTCCAGGCAATCGCCCCACCCCAATCGTGAGCCACCAAGGTCACGCGGTCGTAGCCCAAATGTGCCACCAATTGATGAATGTCTTGGGCAATGCGCTGAGGCCGGTAGTCTTCCACCGCAAGAGGCATGCTCGAGCGGTGAAACCCCCGAAGGTCGGGTGCCACGGCATAGTGACTCGACCCGAAGTGGGCCAAGGTGTGGGACCAAGCCCACCAAAATTCAGGAAACCCGTGCAGGAAGAGCAAAAGGGGGCGTCCCGCTTCGCCACAACTGGCGTAATGCAGACGGATTCCGTTGGGCAATTGGGCAAAGTGACCCTCGGTCACGGGCCATGGCATGGCGGATCTCTCCCTCGGTGGCTACGCGCCCGATTTAACCATGCCCACGCCAGCGCGCAAACCCGAAACCCCAAGGATTTACCCGTGCCAGCCCCCGGATGGGGCACCACGCATGTGCTGCGGTATAAATCGGCATGCGCAGAGACCAACACCCCCTCCCCAACGGAAAGACCCTGTGGGTGATCGACTCCATCACCCAACTGGAAGCCGGTGCTGTCGGCTGCGTGGTGGTGAGCGGCTCGCACGGCGGCATGAGCTCCTCGCAGGTGGCGCTGGCCTACCGGCCTTTGCTGACCGTCTTCAATGACGCCGGCGTGGGCAAGGACGAAGCGGGCATCCGGGGTTTGGCGCTCCTGGGCAACGAGGGCCTGGCCTGCGCCATGGTGGACTACCGCAGCGCGCGCATCGGTGACGCGCAGGACACCTATGAAAACGGCCGCGTGAGCTTTGTGAACGCACCCGCGCAGGCGCTGGGCGTGCGCGTGGGCATGACGGTCAAAGACGCCTGCGCCCTAACCGCCTGATCAGGCCCCGCTGATCGAGACGAGCACGCTGCAAGGGGCCTCTTCAATGAGCGACTTGGAGACGGAACCGGACCACCAGCGGTCCAACCAGCCGGAGCGATGTTTGTGGCCAACCACGATCAGGTCCGCCCGAATGCGCAGGGCACAAGCGCAGATTTCGTGAATGGGCTCGCCCACCAGCAACTCCCCCTCCACCTCATGTCCGGCTTGACCCAATTGCTGCAAACCTTCTTCCAGAATTTTTTGATAAGCCTGCCGCTGCTGCTTTTCATCTTGGGCGGTGAACACAAAGCCCTCCCCCACGACATCGCTCGAAACAATGGGCATGACGGCAATGAGGTGCAAGCGCGCTTGACCCCAAGCCGCCAAGGCTTTCGATTCCAACAAGGCCTTTTGGCCCGCCTCTGAGCCGTTGTAGGCCAGCAAAATGGTTTTGTACATGTGTCACTCCCCTGGATGTCCGTCTGGAGCGCAGAATAAACCAAGCTTATGGGCTTGTCACGCGATCGCCCGGCGCGGGAGGGTAAACCTCAGTCGGTGAAATGGGCTTGCATGCGCCCCAGACGACCAAAATCGACTTCGACGCGATCACCGGGCTGAATTTGCAGGGGGGGCATGCAAGTGCCGGTGGTCACGAACTGGCCTTGGCGCAAACCCTCGCCCAGCGCGCGCAACTCGTTGGCAATCCAGGTCAGGGCGATGCGCGGGTCACCCAACACGGCGGCGCCGCTCCCCACACGCGTCCAGGCGGTGGCGTTGGCGGGGCTCACCCGAGCCGACACCGCATGGGCGGCCAGATCGAGTGTGCGCCAATCGTCAGGCGCTTGCGGTCCGAGCATGAATTCATGCGCGCAGGCGTTGTCCGCAATGAGGCTGGCCTCGCCCGCGGTGACGAAATCGGCAAAACGCGAGTTGGGTACCTCGATGGCAATGTGCAACGCCTCCACCGCCGCCATGACCTCGGCCTGGGAATAGGCTTGCGGGCGCGGCGGTAAATCCTGCCCCATGCGGAAACACATCTCGGGCTCGGCCACGCGCATGCGGTTACCCGCCAAGCTCACGGCCCGAGCAGGCTCGCGCAGGGTGTGTGCGAAGACGCGTCCAGCCAGGGGGCCCGAGACGCCGATGTGGGCTTGTCCCGCCGCGCTGGTGGCGGCAATTTTCCAGCCCGCGACGGCTTGCCCGCTACAGGCGAGCAACTCGGCTTGGGCGGCATAGCCTTGGTCGCGCGACTGGGGACGATCCGCCGCTGCCCAATGGGGCATGGGCTGCCCCGACTGCCAGTGCGCCCAGACCTGTTGGGCCAGTGTGGCGGGTGTCATGGCCATGGCAAATCCTCCAGTGCGATTGGCTCTCAGAGGGCGAGCAAGAACAAACGCACGACCGCTGCGTAGCCAAAGAGCCAGGCAAAGGAGCGCAGGGTGGCCAAGTCGTTGACGTAGCAATAAATGTAGAGCACGCGCATGGCGATGAAGAACCAACCGGTGACGGCCAGCGTGTCTTCATCCACCTCGGCCAACACGGCGAGGATCATGCCCGCGGCGAAGAAAGGAAACGCCTCAAAACTGTTGGCTTGGGCAGCATCGGCCCGCTCCCGTTTGCCGTGCTGCTGGGCCAGCCAGGCGCGGGGGTTGTGGTTGTCATAGCCCTTGGCACCCCATTTGGCGATGCCCGCGCAAACGATGGGTAAAAAACCGGCGATGAGAACAGTCCATACCGCGTCATTCATGTGAGTGCTCCTTGCGCTGGGCGCGTGTTTTGGAAGGGGATGGGGGTGAGGCGGAGACCGCGCTTGCGCGCAAACGCGAGACCATGAACTCTGAGGCTTGCAACAAGTGCTCACGCGCGAGGGTTTCGGCCAAGTTGCTCTGGCCACTGGCGATGGCCTCCAAAATGGCGGCGTGCTGATCCCAGATGTCGCGGGGGTGTTGATCTTGGCTCAACACTTCGCCCATGACACGCTGGGTGTATGTGAGGTGTGGAGCCATGGCCGGATGGATCAGTGGGTTGCCCGAGAGGGTGTAGAGAAATTCGTGGAACTGGATGTCCGCCGCGATCATGCGCGAGACCGCGCCGCTGGCCACGGCTTTGCGCCCGGCCTCGATCAAGGCGGGGCCTTGCTTGCGGGCCTGGTCAGCGCGCCACTGGGCCGCCAGATGACACGCCAGACCTTCGATGGCGGCGCGAACTTCATACACGTGACGCACGTGGTCGGGATCGAGGGGCGCGACGATCAGGCCACGCCCTGGCGCGTCTTGCAACACCCCTTGGTTGCGCAGCAGCAGCAAGGCCTGTTGCACGGGTTGACGCGAGACGCCCAGCGCTTGGGCGAGTTGTTCTTGGATGATGCGCTCGCCGGGCTTGAGGGCGCCCGCCACGATTTCGTCGAGCAAGGCGTTGCGCACCTGTTCAACCAGGTTAGGCTGTAGAGCGATGGCTTTCATGACCCAATAAGTCTAGCGCATCGCCACGGGCGAGCGCTTCCGATGCAGAATTGGGCATGCTCGCGGTTCATGGTGGGTCTGCGCTCGCCCGTTGGGGCCTGCGGGCCCCCTGTGCGGGCGATTCACGCCATTGAAGAAGGACCCCTCATGCAGTTTGTCAACACACCGGTGCTGCGCATCGGCTATGAAGAATGGAACCCGCACGGCACGCGTTGCGCCATCCTCTTACATGGCTGGCCCGATAGCCCCCGCACCTGGGCGGCAGTCGCGCCCGTCCTCGCCCAGTCCGGCTGGCGGGTGCTCGTTCCCGCCCTGCGGGGCTTTGCGCCGACCACGTTTTTGGACCCCCGCACGCCGCGCAGCGGCCAGCTCGCCGCCTTGGGGCGTGACTTGCTGGAATTCATCGACGCGCTGGGCCTCTCCCAGCCGGCCTTGATCGGCCATGACTGGGGGGCACGCGCCGCGGTCAACGCCTGCGTGCTGCGGCCTGGGGTGGCGAGCCATTTGGTCATGGTGTCGGTGGGTTATGGCACCAACACCCCCAACCAGCGACTCTCTCTCGAACAGGTGCGCCGCTACTGGTACCACTGGTTCATGGCCACACCGCTGGGGCACCGCACCGTGCGCGAACAAGGCCGCGACTTCGCCCGCATCATGTGGGATACCTGGGCGCCGCCGGGATGGTTTGACGAGGCTGAGTTTGAAGCCACGGCCCAAGCCTTTGCATCGCCCGATTGGGCTGAAGTGACGCTGAGCTCGTATCAGCACCGCTGGGGCCACACCGAGGGTGACCCGCGCTACGCGGCCGACGATGCCTCCTTGAGCGAACCCGTGGTGCTGGCGGTGCCGACCTTGGTGTTGCACGGTGCGGCCGATACCGTCAACGGACCCGAGACCTCGGCGGGCAAGGAGGCATTTTTCCGCGCCCGCTATGCGCGGGAGGTGCTACCCGGCATTGGCCACTTTCCGCAGCGCGAGGCGCCGGATGTGGTGTGCCAGGCCTTGCTCAACTTTCTCGGCTAGCGTTGCCCAGCCTGGCACACGCGGCGTTTGGGCAGAACGGTCAAGCTTGGCTTGGCGCGTCAACGCGCGCGCAAGCTGCGCGCGATGAGCAAGACCGGGATCAGGCCCACGACCACGAGGGCGAGTGAAGGCACGGCTGCTTCGGCCAGGCGCTCGTCGCGCGCGAGTTGATAGGCCATCACCGCCAGCGTGTCGGTGTTAAAGGGCCGCAAGACCAAGGTGGCCGGCAACTCCTTCATGGTATCGACCATGACGAGCAACAAGGCCACGGCCAAAGGGCGGCGCAGGAGCGGGAGGTGAATGCGGCGAAACACCGCCCACTCGCCCTGCCCCAGGGTGCGCGCGCTCTCGTCGAGGCTGTGCGGCAGTCGGGCATAGGCGCTTTGCACGCCTTGCAAGGCCACCGCCACAAAGCGCACCAGATAGGCCCACACCAAGGCCAGAACCGTGCCCGTGAACCAGGCTGCGTAACCGGCCTCAGGGGCGCGCGCTTGTAGCCAGCCGATGGGCCAGAGCACCCCCACCACGATCACGGCACCGGGCACGGCGTAACCCAACCCCACCACCCGCGTGAGGGCCTGCGTGGGTGAGCGGGGAAAGAGGCGCGCGTGCGCTGCGAGCAGGAGCGCGAGCAAGGCCGCGAGGCCGGCGGTGCCTGCCGCAAGCCACACGCTGGTGCGGGTCCACTCGCCAAAGCGCGCCCACGACCATTCCAAATCGCGCAGCTCACTCAAGCTGGCGAGCAAGATGAGCACCGGCACGACAAAGCCCAGCAACAAGGGCAAAGCGCAAAGCACCCCCATGGTCAGACCCATCGCCCCCCCCAGCCGCACCGGCCGCGATTCCAGGCTCGTGCGCGAGATGCGCGCGCTGGCAAAGCGCAGCCGAGCCTGCGCCCGCTGTTCCACCCACAGCAACACGGCCACGAAGCCCATGAGCAGCGTGGCCAGTTGGGCGGCGGCGAGGCGGTTGTCCATGACCAGCCAGGCCTTGAACACGCCGGCGGTGAAAGTCTGAATGCCAAAGTAACTGCTGACCCCGTAATCGGCCAGCGTCTCCATCAAGGCCAACGCGGTGCCGGCCGCAATGGCTGGGCGCGCCAGCGGCAAGGCCACCTGCCACACCCGACGGGACGTGCTCGCGCCCAACAGGCGCGCGGCCTCCATCAGATGCGCGGCGCGCTCGAGCAAAGCCGTTCGCGCGAGCAAGTACACATAGGGATAGAGCGTGAAGGAAAACACCAATACCGCGCCCCACAGCGAACGGATGTCGGGCCATAGCGATGCAGTCGCGCCCGAATAGCCGCGCCAGAGGGTTTGCAGCGGTCCTGCGTATTGCAGAAAGTCGGTGTAGGCATACGCGACGACATAAGCCGGCAAGGCCATGGGCAGCAGCAAAGCCCACTCCAAGACGCGCCGACCGGGAAAGTCAAACAGCGTCACGGCCACCGCACAAAATAGCCCCAGGACCATCACGCCCAATGCCACCCCCACACACAGCAGGACGCTGGTCATGGCGTAATCGGGCAAGACGGTGGCGCGCATCTCGGCCAAGAGGGCCCAGGCTTGGTCATCGGGTGTCCACCAAGCCCCCACCAAGACCAAAACGGGCAAAGCCAGCAGGGCTGCCAAGACCGTCAAGCCGACCGCACCGCCGCGAGAAACCCAGTTTGCAAACATGCTGCATTGTAGAATGCCCTCCCCTTTGCCCCCCCAATTCACCTCCTCCGAAAGACCCCTGTGTTTGTAGAAGTTCGACAGCTTCAATTGCGCTATCCAGGTGGCACGCAAGCCGCGGTGGAAGGGGTGAGCTTTGCTCTTGGGCGTGGCGACATGGGGGTTTTGCTGGGTTCCTCTGGCTGCGGCAAAACCAGTTTGCTGCGCGCCATTGCCGGGCTCGAGCACGTGAGTGCCGGCGAGATCTACATCGACGGACGTTGCGTGAGCCGTGCGAGCGTGCATGTGGAGCCCCAAGCGCGACAAATTGGCATGGTGTTCCAGGATTACGCGCTCTTCCCGCACCTCACGGTAGCGGCCAACGTGGGCTTTGGACTGCAAGCCCTGCGCGAGCCCGAGAAAACAAGGCGCATTGACGAGGTGCTTGAGCTCGTGGGTTTGTCCTCCCAGCGTCAGCGTTACCCGCATGAACTCTCGGGGGGGCAACAGCAACGCGTGGCGCTCGCGCGTGCCCTCGCCCCACAGCCCAAGCTTTTGCTCCTCGATGAACCCTTCTCCAACCTCGATGTGGAACTGCGCGAGCGCATTTCACTGGAAGTGCGCACGATTCTCAAAGACGCCCAAACCACCGCCCTCTTTGTCACGCACGACCAAATGGAAGCCTTTGCGTTGGGGGATTGGGTGGGCGTGATGTCGGAGGGGCGCCTGCACCAGTGGGATGCCCCCTACACGCTCTACCACCGGCCCGCCTCGCGCTTTGTGGCGGAGTTCATTGGGCATGGCGTTTTTGCCCCGGCTCAGCTCCACGCCGTGGGCGACGAGGTGCAGGTGGACACGCCGCTGGGCCTCTTGGCTGACGTCGACGAGTGCCCCCTGCCGAGCGCTTACGAAGGCGGCCGGTGCGATGTGTTGCTGCGCGCCGATGACATCGTGCACGACGA
>VEQC01000269.1 GCA_018883455.1 Limnohabitans sp.
GCGCAAGACATGACCATGTTGGCCGATCCCGGTCCGGTGGAAGTCAACGTGGCCACAGGTTGGTGTTTGACGCGAAAGTAAGCGTCGGCCATGTGGCCTGCACATTGTTCGTGGCGTGGCGAGATCAGCTTGAGTTCGTCTTGACGTCGTACAGCGCATCCAAGATGCCGACGTTGCCGTGGCCGCAGATGCCAAAGATGTAGGGCACTTTTTCTTGAACCAAATATTGGGCGATGAGTTCGCCGCCTTTCATCATGGGCATGGGGTTTCCTTTGTCTCAGGCGGTGATGGTGACCACCCGCTCTTCGGTCATTTCATGCACGGCGTAGTGCGGGCCTTCACGGCCAAAGCCACTGTCTTTGGTTCCGCCATAGGGCATGAGGTCCACGCGCGAGCTTGAGGTTTCATTGATGTGCACCCCACCGACTTCGAGTTGGCGCGCGGCCATCAAGGCGTCGCCAATGCGCTGGGTGAAGATGCCCGAGGCGAGCCCATAGGGTGTGGCATTCACACGCGCAATGGCTTCTTCCAGGGTATCAAAAGGCAGGATGCAGACCACCGGGCCAAACACCTCCTGGCAGCTGATCTCCATGTGATCGGACACGTTGGTGAGCAAGGTGGGCGGGATGAGCGCACCTTGACGCGCACCACCAGCGAGCTGGCGCGCACCGCTTTGCACGGCGCGTTCGATCCAGGCCGAAATCCGTTGCGCGGACTCCTCACTGATGACCGGCCCCACAAAGGTTTGGGGGTCAGCAGGGTCACCAAAGCGCAGTTGGCTCACGAGTTGTTGCATGCGTTGTTCGACATCGGAGACGATGCGGCGTTGCGCGAGCAGGAGTTGCACCGAGGTGCAGACTTGGCCCGCCTTGCGGTAACCTGCGTTGACCACCTTGGGCAGCGCCACATCGAGGTTGGCATCATCGCACAGGATGGTGCAAGCGATGGAGCCGAGCTCCATTTGGGTGCGGCGCAAACCCGCGGCCTGCTGAATTTGACGGCCGACTTCGGTGCTGCCGGTGAAGGCGAAGAAGCGCACGCGCTCGTCCGCTTGCAGCCAACGCACCACCTGGCCACTGCCGTGCAAGATGGTGATGAAGTCGGCGGGCATGCCCGCCTCCATGAGCACGCGGGCGAGCAGCGCGGCCGTGAGTGGGGTTTGGGTAGAGGGCTTCAAAATCACGGCATTGCCCGCCGCGAACGCCGGCGCCACCTTGTGCGCCACCGTGTTGAGGGGGGAGTTGAACGGCGTGATGGCCGCGACCACGCCCAAAGGCACGCGCAAGGTAAAGCCAATGCGCCCGGCTTGGCCGGGGGCGCCTTCGAGGGGGATCATCTCGCCGGCGAGGCGCCTGGCCTCCTCGGCCGAGAGGCGCAGGGTTTGCAGGCAGCGGCGTGCCTCGCCCGTGGCGTCGGACTGGGTAAAGCCGGCCTCGCGTTGCATGGTGCGCACAAACGCGTCTAAGCGCTGTTCGAGCAAGCGGGCTGCGCGGTCGAGGATTTCGCCGCGTTCGTAGGGCCCCGGCGCACCGCGACGGTAGGCCGCATGGGCCGCCTCGATGGCGTGGCGCACCTGCGCCTCGTTGGGGCTTTGGATGCGCAAAAGCGGCTGGAGGCGAAATTTGTCGAGCACCGTGAGTTCGGGCCCTTCACCCTTGACCCACTCGCCCGCGATGTGCATGCGTCCATCGCTTTCATGGGCCGCGTCGCTCACGGCCGGATCGTGTCGTTCCATCAGTGCGCCTCCTCATCGTCCATGGGGGTGGTGATGACCAAGAACACGAGGCCCGTTGTGCCCGTGTTGGTGAAGCTGTGGCGCACCCCTGGCGGGACGTACACGTAATCGTGCGGTCGCATGAGGTGACTTTGGTCATCCAGGGTGAGCACGCCCTCGCCTTCGAGGACGTAATAGATTTGCTCTTGCACCTGATGGACGTGCTCTTGCACATAGGCCGCGGGGGCGTAGCGCGAGATGCGAAAGTCGAGTTTCTCGGTGCCTACGCGGTCTCGATCGACCAGGGGTTTGGAGAGCGCGCCGCCAAAATGGCCAGGATATTCCTTCCACAGCACTTTGGACATGTTTTCAACCAGGGCGTGGCGGGTGGGTTTAGCGTGCTTCATGGTTCATCCTTGAGAGGTGCAGTGGGTCGTTGGGGCTTTTAGAGCCATAGGATTTTTTTGCGGTAGTCCAAGTCTTCGAGCAGGTCGCGGGCGGGGCCTTCGTGGAAGACGGCGCCGCGCTCGAGGGCGTAGACGCGATCGGAGAGGGCGAGCACCAGATCGAGGTTGTGCTCGACGATGACGATGGCGATTTCGGCGCGCAAGCGGTCAAAGACGCTAAAGAGCTCTTGCACCACCGAGGGTGCCAAGCCTTCGAAGGGCTCATCGAGCAGGAGCAGGCGCACGTTGCCGCGGAGGGCTCGCGCCACCGCCACCATTTGCTGCTCACCGCCGGAGAGGTAGTCGGCTGCAACATGCATACGGGCTTTCAGGCGTGGGAAGTACTCCAGGATTTTTTCTTCGCTCCAAACCACGCCAGTGCGTCCGTCGGTGGGCCGTGCCAACCGACCCAGCGCCAGGTTTTCAGCGACCGTCATGCCCGCAAACAAGCCCCGCCCCTGTGGCACATAGCCGATGCCCAGGCGGGCGATGTCAGGCGCGCCCATGCCCGCGATGTTTTGCCCCCTAAAGAGAACTTGACCACTGGTCGGAGGCAGCAGCCCCACCAGGCTTTTGAGCAGGGTGGATT
>VEQC01000270.1 GCA_018883455.1 Limnohabitans sp.
ACGTGGTGCTCAGCGATTTGGTGGGCGCGAGCCTGCAGAACTTGCCCGAGTGGGCCCAGCGCCTGCGCCTGCGCAAGCTCGCCCTGCTCGAACTCAACGACCACAACCAAGACGGCCTGGTGCAGTTTGCCGACATCAGCCTGCTCTCGGACTACCTCATGCTCGGGGTGACCGAAATCGTCAAACTCTCCCCGGTCTTCACGGGCTTGCTCGCCGCTGGCGCGCTCGCCGCCGCACTCTCCACCGCCGATGGCCTGCTCATCACCATCGCCAACGCCTTCGCGCAAGACATGTACTTCTTGCGCAAAACGGACGAAACGCCTCCCCTCAAACAAGTCATGCTCTCCAAAATCTTGCTCATGGTGGTGGCCTTGCTCGCCGCCTGGGTGGCCACCAATCGCCCGGTGAGCATCCTCTTTTGGGTGACGAGCGCCTTCTCGCTCGCCGCCGCCACCTTCTTCCCCTCCTTGCTGCTGGGCCTCTATTGGTCGGGCATGCGCGCCTGGGGGGCGATGGCGGCCATGTGGGTGGGGGCGGGCGTTTCGGCTTACTACATTGGAATTAATTTCCCAGCCATCCAAACCGCCTTCCACTTGAACCCCAGCGAGACCCTCTGGTGGGGGCTCGACCCCGTCTGCGCCGGGGTGTTTGGGGTGCCGGCGGGCTTCTTGGCGGCCTTCCTCGGCTCAGGCCTACAGCGCCTCCTGCAAAGCAGGCTATAATCACGGGTTTTCCCCTTGCTGCACCGCATCCTGACGCTGCGGGCAGCTCTCATCCACAAGGAGTCACCATGCGTCACTATGAAATCATCTTGCTGATCCATCCGGATCAAAGCGAGCAGGTCACCGCCATGCTCGAGCGCTACAAGGGCATGATCACCGCTGGCGGTGGCGTCATCCACCGCGTAGAAGACTGGGGTCGCCGTCAACTGGCTTACCAGATCAACAAGCTCGCCAAGGCCCACTACCTGTGCGTCAACATCGAGGCCAACCAGACCGTCCTCTCCGAACTCGAACACGCCTTCAAGTTCAACGACGCCGTTCTGCGCCACCTCACGGTGCTCAAGAAAAAAGCCGAAACCGGTCCTTCCTCCATGATGAAGACCGTCGAGCGTGAAGAGGCCCGCAAGGCCCAGCAAGCCGAGTTCGCGGGCTAATTGCCCGTGCGCGGTGTGTGAACCACCTGGTGCTGACGGCCCGTATCACAGAGACAGAGTCGCTGCGATACACCCCCGCCGGACTCCCCGCCTTGGACATGCAACTCGAACATGCATCCCAAGTCGACGAAGCCGGACAAACCCGACGCACCGAACTTCGCCTCAGGGCTTTGGCTCTGGGCTCACTGGCAGAACAGCTCATGCGACTGCCCTTGGGAAGCGAAGCCCAGTTCAGCGGTTTTTTAACCACACCCCGCAACGGCAAGCGACCCATTTTTCATCTTCAAGCGTTTCAAACCCTTTAGGAGGCCCGCATCATGGCCACGTTCAAAAAATTCGATAAGAGCAAGCGCCCCAAGCGCAACACCCAATCCCTGCTGTTCAAGCGCAAGCGTTTCTGCCGCTTCACCGTCGCCGGTGTGGAAGAGATCGACTACAAAGACGTCGACACCCTGCGTGATTTCATCGCTGAAAACGGCAAGATCATCCCGGCGCGCCTGACCGGCACCCGCGCGATCTACCAGCGCCAACTCAACACGGCCATCAAGCGCGCGCGCTTCCTCGCCCTGTTGCCCTATTCTGACCAGCACAAGATCTAAGGGGAACACACATGCAAGTCATTCTGCTCGACAAAGTGGTGAACCTCGGCAACCTTGGCGAGATCGTCAAGGTCAAAGACGGCTACGCCCGCAACTTCCTCATCCCCTCTGGCCGCGCCCGTCGCGCCACGGAAACCGCCATCAAAGAGTTCGAAGCGCGCCGCGCGGAGCTCGAGAAGGCCGCTGCCGCCAAACTCGCCGAAGCCCAAGCCCTGGGCGAGAAGCTCAACGGTCACACCGTCAAGCTCACCCAGAAATCGGGTGTGGACGGTCGCCTGTTTGGCTCGGTCACGAACTTCGATATCGCCGAAGAGCTCACCAAGAACGGTTTTGCCGTTCACAAGGCGCAAGTGCGCATGCCCGCCGGCCCGATCAAGGTCGTGGGTGACAGCACGGTGCAAGTCTCCCTGCACACCGACGTGCTGGTCGACATCACCGTCTCCGTTTACGGCGAAACCGCTTAATCCGTCACGGGTTGCAAATAGTGACGGGGCCGCCCCTTGGGGCGGCCTTTTTTATGCCCGCACTTTCCCCAAGGGGTGCACCGCTTATGCACAGGTTTATCCACCCCGCAGTTGGCGTATTTCGCCTAAGATGAGTGCTTGAGCCCATTCCACCATGTCCGCCGTTCTCACCCCTGATGAGGGCTACACGCCCGACCCCCAAATCGCGCAACTGCGCATTCCGCCGCACTCGATTGAGGCGGAGTCGAGCGTGCTCGGGGGCTTGCTGCTCGACAACGCCGCCTGGGATCGCATTGCCGATCTGCTCGTCGACGCCGATTTCTACCGCTACGAGCACCGCACCATCTTTGCCGCCATCGCGAGCCTGGTCAACGCGAGCCGCCCGGCCGACGTCATCACCGTCTACGAGCAGCTCCAAAGCCTGGGCAAAGCCGACGAAGTGGGCGGCTTGGCCTACCTCAACGGCCTCGCCCAATTCGTGCCCGGCGCGGGCAACATCCGCCGCTACGCGGAAATCGTG
>VEQC01000271.1 GCA_018883455.1 Limnohabitans sp.
GCTCAATCATCGCCCGCGATCAAGGCTAAAAGAGAAAAAGCCGTCAAGTCCATTGAGGCTGTACTTGCGGCTCCCTAACGGTTTTCAATCAAGGTATCGCTCAAGATTGAAAAAGTTCGATTAGTGTGTGCCCATCCCCCGTTAATAGGGAAGAGCCGGAAGAGCCTGGGGAAGAGCCGAAAAAAAACCTGTTGCGTAACAACAGGTTTTGTGGTTCTGGCGGAGCAGGCGGGATTCGAACCCGCGGTGGGCTATTAACCCACACACGCTTTCCAGGCGTGCGACTTAAACCACTCATCCACCGCTCCGAAGTCCGCTATTGTAGCAGGGGGCGAGTACACTTGCGCCTGTTTTTCCATCCGTCTTGGCCCAGCCTGGGAGTTTGCCCATGAAATTTCGTTTTCCCATCGTCATCATTGACGAGGATTTCCGCTCGGAGAACACCTCCGGATTGGGCATTCGTGCGTTGGCCGAGGCCATCGAGGGTGAGGGCTTTGAGGTGCTGGGGGTGACCAGTTATGGCGACTTGAGCCAGTTCGCCCAACAGCAGTCGCGCGCGAGTGCCTTCATTCTGTCGATCGACGACGAAGAGTTCACCCCGGGCCCCGAGCTCGATCCCGCGGTGCTGAGCCTGCGCAGCTTCATTGAAGAAGTGCGCCGCAAAAACGCCGATGTGCCCATTTACATCTACGGCGAGACCAAGACCAGCCAGCACTTGCCCAATGACATCTTGCGTGAGCTGCACGGCTTCATCCACATGTTTGAGGACACGCCCGAGTTTGTGGCGCGCCACATCATTCGCGAGGCCAAGAGCTATCTGGAGGGCGTGCAGCCCCCGTTTTTCAAGGCCTTGCTCGATTACGCCGAAGACGGCTCCTACTCTTGGCACTGTCCGGGGCACTCGGGTGGGGTGGCTTTCCTCAAGAGCCCGATTGGCCAGATGTACCACCAGTTCTATGGCGAGAACATGCTGCGCGCGGATGTCTGCAACGCGGTGGAGGAGCTCGGTCAGCTGCTCGACCACAACGGCGCGATTGGCGAGAGCGAGCGCAACGCGGCGCGGATTTTCAACGCCGATCACTGCTTTTTCGTGACCAACGGCACGAGCACATCCAACAAAATGGTCTGGCACCACGCGGTGGCGCCGGGCGATGTGGTGGTGGTCGATCGCAACTGCCACAAGTCGGTGCTGCACGCCATCATCATGACGGGCGCGGTGCCGGTGTTCCTCAAGCCCACGCGCAACCATTTCGGCATCATTGGGCCGATCCCCAAACACGAGTTCGAGCCGGCGTCCATTCAAGCCAAGATCAAGGCCAACCCGCTGCTCAAGGGCCTCAACGGGAAAAAAATCAAGCCGCGTATTCTCACCCTCACGCAGTCAACGTACGACGGCGTGCTCTACAACACCGAGACGATCAAGCAAATGCTCGATGGCTATGTGGAGAACCTCCATTTCGACGAGGCTTGGCTGCCCCACGCGGCATTTCACCCCTTTTATGGCACCTACCATGCCATGGGCAAGAAGCGCCCGCGCCCCAAGGACACCATGGTTTACGCCACGCAGTCCATTCATAAGCTGCTCGCGGGCATCAGCCAGGCCAGCCACGTCCTGGTGCAGGACGCGCAGAAGCAAAAGCTCGATCGCCACCTCTTCAACGAAGCCTATCTGATGCACACCAGCACCAGCCCGCAGTACAGCATCATTGCCAGCTGCGATGTGGCCGCGGCGATGATGGAGCCCCCGGGCGGCACGGCGCTGGTGGAGGAGAGCATTCAGGAGGCGATCGATTTCCGTCGCGCCATGCGCAAGGTGGACCAAGACTACGGCAACGATTGGTGGTTCAAGGTTTGGGGCCCGGAGAAGATTGCCGACGAGGGCATTGGCCGCGCAGACCACTGGATTTTGCACAACGACCCGCGCAAGCGCTCGGGCAAGTGGCATGGCTTTGGCCAGCAGCTTGCCGATGGCTTCAACATGCTCGACCCGATCAAGGCCACCTTGGTCACACCGGGCATGAACCTCGATGGCAAGTTCGACAAAACCGGGATTCCGGCCTCCATCGTGAGCAAGTTCCTCACCGAGCACGGCGTGGTGGTCGAGAAAACAGGCCTCTACAGCTTCTTCATCATGTTCACCATCGGCATCACCAAGGGCCGCTGGAACACCTTGCTCACCGCGTTGCAGCAGTTCAAGGACGACTACGATCGCAACCAGCCCATGTGGCGCATCCTGCCCGAGTTCTGCCAAAAATTCCCGCAGTACGAGCGCATGGGCTTGCGCGACTTGTGCCAGCACGTGCACGCGCTCTACGCCAAGTACGACATCGCGCGCCTGACGACCGAGATGTACCTGAGCGACCTCACTCCGGCCATGAAGCCCAGCGATGCCTACGCTCAGATCGCCCATCGCAACACCGAGCGGGTGGCGGTAGACGACTTAGAAGGGCGCGTGACCACGAGCTTGATCACGCCTTATCCCCCCGGCATTCCCTTGCTCATTCCGGGTGAGGTGTTTAACCGCAAGATCGTGGACTACCTGAAGTTCTCGCGTGAGTTCAATCGCCAGTGCCCAGGCTTTGAGACCGACATCCACGGTTTGGTCGAGGAAGTCGGCCCCGATGGCCAGAAACATTATTACGCCGATTGCGTTAGGGCTTGAGCGCGTTACGCCGCCGGCTCGGCCGGCTCGGCAATCCCAACCACCACCTGGCTAAAGCCGCCGTCCACATAGGGG
>VEQC01000272.1 GCA_018883455.1 Limnohabitans sp.
GCCTTGCGCACCGTGCCCTGGCTGACCCGATAGCGCGCGGCAAGCTCCATCTCGCTGGGTATGGCCTCGCCCGGACGCCATTCGCCAGCCTGGAGGCTTTGCAAAATAAGGCCTTTGATCTGTTGATACAGCGGGCTAAAGGCAGGCGTGCTCCCCAAAGGGTCGCCCATACCAGAGGGGGAGGTCGGGGGAGGGGCGAGGGTGGCCATGGGGGGTGAAAACGGGAGTGTCAGGTCTTTGTCAAGCTCCAATCATATCTTCTATAAGACATAAGACAGAGCGCCTCAAGGGTTTTCGAGGGTAAACTCTGTGCAAATCACTGTTTCATCACTTTCTTGGAGTTCCCCATGAGCAAAAAGCCTGTTCGCGTGGCCGTCACTGGTGCCGCTGGTCAAATTGGTTACGCCCTGCTGTTTCGCATCGCCTCAGGCGAAATGCTGGGCAAGGATCAGCCCGTCATCTTGCAATTGCTCGAAATTCCCGATGAGAAAGCCCAAAAAGCGCTCAAGGGCGTGATGATGGAACTCGAAGATTGCGCCTTCCCCCTGCTCGCGGGCATGGAAGCCCATGCAGACGCCAACACCGCCTTCAAAGACACGGATTACGCCTTGCTCGTGGGCGCCCGCCCCCGTGGCCCCGGCATGGAGCGCGCCGATTTGCTCGCCGCCAATGCCCAAATCTTCACCGCGCAAGGCAAGGCCTTGAACGCCGTGGCCAGCCGCAATGTCAAGGTGCTGGTCGTGGGCAACCCCGCGAATACCAATGCCTACATCGCCATGAAATCGGCCCCGGATCTGCCCGCGAAAAATTTCACCGCCATGTTGCGCCTTGACCACAACCGCGCTGCCAGCCAGATCGCCGCCAAGACCGGCAAGGCTGTGGCTGACATTCAAAAGCTCTGCGTCTGGGGCAACCACTCGCCCACCATGTACGCCGATTACCGCTTCGCCACCATTGGTGGACAGTCCGTCAAGACCCTCATCAACGACCAAGTCTGGAACGAAACCGTCTTCCTGCCCACCGTGGGCAAGCGGGGTGCCGCCATCATCGAAGCGCGTGGCCTGTCCTCCGCCGCTTCTGCCGCCAACGCGGCGATCGACCACATGCGCGATTGGGCTTTGGGCACCAATGGCCACTGGGTCACCATGGGGATTCCTTCCCAAGGTTGGTATGGCATTCCGAAGGAAGTCATGTTTGGCTTCCCCGTCACCTGCGAGAACGGTGAGTACAAGGTGGTTGAAGGCCTAGACATCGACGCCTTCAGCCAACAGTGCATCGACAAGACGCTCAAGGAATTGCTCGACGAGCAAGCCGGCGTGGCCCATCTCCTCTAATTGATGGCCCATCCGCGCGACATCCTCCTCGGCGCACAGGCCGGCGCCATTCGCCTGCCTGTGTGCGACCACTACAGTGGCGTGGAGGATCGCATGCGCAAAAGCCTGCAATTGCAGGCCCAATTGCACGAACGCTTTGGCACTTGCGTTTTTGACGTCACCTTGGACTGCGAGGACGGCGCCCCGGTTGGCGGCGAAGCCCAGCACGCGGCGCTCGTGACCGAGTTGGCGCTCAGTGCGCCCACTCAGGCGCGCGTCGCGGTTCGGGTTCATCCCGTCGATCATCCGCACTTTGACGCCGATGTCGCTCACATCGTGGGCCGCGCGGGGCACCGCTTGACGCACCTGATGGTGCCCAAGGTGGAGACCGTGGCCGACGTGGACCGCGCAGCCAAGGCGGTTGACGCAGCAGGCGCGCCCACCCTGCCGCTGCATGTTTTGGTGGAATCACCCGCGGCAGTCCATCATGCGTTTGACATCGCCGCGCATCCGCGCGTGCAATCCATCAGCTTTGGCCTGATGGATTTTGTCTCTGCCCATGGCGGGGCCATACCCGCGCAGGCCATGGGCGTTCAAGGCCAGTTCAGCCATCCCCTGGTGCTGCGCGCCAAGCTGGACATCGCCAGCGCCTGTCACGCCCACGGCAAAGTGCCGTCGCATTGCGTGGTCACGGAGTTTCGCGACACGGCCGCACTCTCGGCAGCGGCGCGCCAGGCCGCGCATGAGCTGGGCTACACCCGGATGTGGAGCATCCATCCGGCGCAAATCTTGCCCATCGTGGAGGCCTTGGCCCCCGATGCCGCGGCCATCGACCAGGCTTGCGCTATTTTGTTGGCGGCGCAGACGGCCCAGTGGGCTCCCATCAGTCATGCGGGTCAGTTGCATGACCGCGCCAGCTACCGTTTCTTCTGGCAGGTACTCGAGCGCGCCCACCAAACCGGGCGTGACTTGCCTAAAGAGGCTCGCGCGTGGTTTGATACGCATCTATAAGACCTCAAGGAGACCCGCATGAACCGCAGCATCGCCGCCATGATTTTGGGAAGCCTCGCCCTGGTGTGCCAAACCCAGGTTAGCGCCAGCGAGAGCAAACCGGCTCGCTACGACCCCAAGGCCGCGGCTGCGGCCACCACCGCATTGACGGCCGAAACGCTCAGCACGCCTGCGCCCACGCCAGCAGCCCCCAGCAAAGCGCCCGCAGCCAAAACCAACGCCAAGCCCGAGCCCAAAGCCGCGCGCCAAGCCAATGCGCGCCGTACCCCCAATGCGGCGGCCGCATCCGTCGCGGCAGCCGCACCCGCGGCGGCCGCTCTCAGCCCGAGCCAAACCGAAGCGGCCCGCACGGCGGTCATGGAGC
>VEQC01000273.1 GCA_018883455.1 Limnohabitans sp.
GGCTGGAAGAGCTCGAAGGGCGAATCGGGAAAACGCACCCATTCGCCCTGCGGGGCGGGGGCGGCGGGGGTCTCGGGGACGGCTTGGGGCTGGGTGGCGGACATGGGCGCTCAAAAAACCTAGGGCAAAACCCTTAAAATTCGGTTAAACGCGCTAGCTTAACCGCAACCGGTGCCGGCGTGTGCGTTGTCTTACCCATTCCCACAGACCAAGGACCCCGACATGTCACTGTTTACCGCCGTCGAAATGGCCCCCCGCGATCCCATCCTGGGCCTCAACGAGCAATTCGCCGCCGACACCAACCCGCAAAAAGTCAACCTCGGGGTGGGCGTGTATTTCGACGACAACGGCAAACTCCCCCTCCTCCAATGCGTGCAGCAGGCCGAGAAGGTGATGATGGACAAGCCCAGCGCGCGCGGCTATTTGCCCATTGACGGCATTGCCGCCTACGACCAAGCCGTCAAAGGCCTGGTGTTTGGCGTGGACTCCGAGCCCGTCAAGAGCGGCCGCGTGGCCACCGTGCAAGCCATTGGCGGCACGGGCGGCCTGAAAATCGGCGCCGACTTCCTCAAGCGCATCAGCCCCAACGCCCGCGTGTTGATCTCTGACCCCAGCTGGGAGAACCACCGCGCCCTCTTCACCAATGCGGGCTTCACCGTCGAGACCTATGCCTACTATGACGCGGCCAAGCGGGGCGTGAACGTGGAGGGCATGCTCGCCTCCTTGCAAGCTGCCGCGCCCGGCACCATCGTGGTGCTGCACGCTTGCTGCCACAACCCCACCGGCTACGACATCACCCCCGCGCAGTGGGACCAGGTGGTGGCCACCGTGAAATCGCGCGGCCTCACGCCCTTCCTGGACATGGCCTACCAAGGCTTTGGCCACGGCATTGCCGAAGACGGCGCCGTGATTCAGAAGTTTGTGGACGCGGGACTCGTGTTCTTTGTCTCCACCTCGTTCTCCAAGAGCTTTAGCCTCTACGGCGAGCGCGTGGGCGCCCTCTCCGTGCTGTGCGCGAACAAAGATGAAGCCGATCGCGTGCTGAGCCAGCTCAAGATCGTCATTCGTACCAACTACTCCAACCCCCCGACCCATGGCGGTGCGGTGGTGGCGGCTGTCTTGAACAACCCGGAGCTGCGCGCCCTGTGGGAGAAAGAACTGGGCGAGATGCGCGTGCGCATCAAGGCCATGCGCCAAAAACTCGTCGATGGCCTCAAGGCCGCGGGCGTGAAGCAGGACATGTCCTTCATCACCACCCAAATTGGCATGTTCAGCTACTCGGGCCTGAGCAAAGACCAAATGGTGCGCCTGCGCACCGAGTTTGGTATTTACGGCACCGATACGGGGCGCATGTGCGTGGCCGCGCTCAACAGCAAGAACATTGATTACGTTTGCCAGGCCATCGCCAAGGTTCTGTAAGTTTCGGTTCAGCCCGGCGACAGCGCGCGTGCGATTGGAGTCCAGACTCCAATTGACGCGCGCGTAAACTGTTATATTTCAACACGTTTTTCAAATTGTTCCGGAAAGGTCCGTCGCGATGCTGTACCAAATCTTTGAAGCGCAACGCAGCTTAATGGAGCCATTTGCGGACTTCGCCCAAGCGGCCTCCAAGCTCTACAACAACCCCCTGAGTCCGCTCGGGCAGCACCCGCTCGCACAACGCGTCTCGGCTGGGTATGACTTGTTGTATCGACTGGGCAAAGACTACGAGAAGCCGGAGTTTGGCATCAAGGCCGTGCCGGTGGACGGCGTGGACGTGGCGATTCACGAGCGCGTGGAAATCGACAAGCCTTTTTGCGAGCTGCGCCGCTTCAAGCGCTTCTCCGACGAGCCCGCCACCCTCGCCAAACTCAAGACCCAGCCCGTGGTGCTGGTGGTCGCGCCGCTCTCGGGCCACTACGCCACCTTGCTGCGCGACACCGTGCGCACCTTGCTGCGGGACCACAAGGTGTACATCACCGACTGGAAGAACGCGCGTTTGGTGCGCTTGGAGGACGGCGAGTTTCACCTCGACGACTACGTGAACTACGTGCAAGAGTTCATTCGCTACCTGCACCAGCAATACGGCCACTGCCACATCATGAGCGTGTGCCAGCCCACCGTGCCCGTGCTCGCGGCGGTCTCACTCATGGCCTCGCGCGGCGAGAAACTCCCGCTCTCGATGACCATGATGGGCGGCCCCATTGACGCGCGCAAATCGCCCACGGCGGTGAACAACCTCGCCATGAACAAGAGCCTCTCTTGGTTCGAGAACAACGTGATCTACCGCGTGCCCGACAACTTCCCCGGTGCCGGACGCCGCGTCTACCCGGGCTTTTTGCAGCACACCGGCTTTGTGGCCATGAACCCGGATCGCCACCTCAAGAGCCACTACGACTACTTCAAAGACCTGATCAAGGGCGACAACTCCAGCGCCGAGTCGCACCGCCAGTTCTATGACGAGTACAACGCCGTGCTCGACATGGACGCCGACTACTACCTGGAGACGATCAGCACCGTCTTCCAGGAGTTCAAACTCGTCAACGGCACCTGGGATGTGCGCAATCCCAAAGGCCAACTCGAGCGCGTGCGCCCGCAAGACATTCGCAGCACGGCCTTGCTCACCGTAGAAGGCGAGCTCGACGACATCTCGGGCAGTGGTCAGACCGAAGCCGCGCACGACCTGTGCACGGGCATCGTGCG
>VEQC01000274.1 GCA_018883455.1 Limnohabitans sp.
GTGTATGACCTCAAAGTGCCCGACAGCGGTGGCGCGCGCTCCGTGAAGTCGTATATCGATTACGACTGCGCGGAGGGCAAATACAAAACCATCACCGCCACCAGTCACGCCCAGCCCATGGGCCAAGGTCCGGCCCTCAAGGCGCAGCCGGCCCCCGCAGAGTGGCGCCCCGTGAGCAAAGACACCTTGAGCATGCAGATCTACAGTTTCGCCTGCGCCTGGTGAGACGCGGGTGGCAGCTGCCCCTGACTGCCTGCGGGGCCATGGCCCAAGGCACGCGAGACGCTTATGCGGCCGCGCGGCGCTGCAGGATCTCAAAGGCGGGCAGAGTTTTGCCCTCGAGCACCTCTAGGAATGCGCCGCCCCCCGTGGAGATGTAGCCCACCTCTTTTTCAATGCCGTATTTGGCGATGGCTGCCAATGTGTCACCCCCACCGGCAATGCTGAAGGCCGAAGAGGCCGCGATGGCGCGTGCAATCGTCTCGGTCCCGTGCGCGAAGGCGTCAAACTCAAACACGCCCACGGGGCCGTTCCAAACGATGGTGCCCGCCTCGCGCAATTGGGCGGCCAAGCGCGCCGCGGTTTGCGGGCCGATGTCGAGGATCAGGTCGTCATCGGCCACGTCGGTGGCGGCCTTGACCGTGGCTGGCGCATCCGCCGCAAAGGTCTTGGCCACCACCACGTCGGTGGGAATGGGCACTTCCGCGCCGCGCGCTTTCATGGCGGCAAGCACGGCCCGTGCCTCGTCCACCAGATCGGCCTCGGCCAGGCTTTTGCCGATGGGCAAGCCCGCCGCGAGCATGAAGGTGTTGGCAATGCCCCCTCCCACAATGAGTTGGTCCACATTCTTGGCCAAGCTCTGCAAAATGGTGAGCTTGGTGCTGACCTTGGAGCCCGCCACGATCGCCGCCAGTGGACGCTTGGGATTGGCCAGGGCTTGGCTGATGGCGTCGATTTCCGCCGCCAAGAGCGGGCCGGCGCAGGCCATGGGCGCGAATTGCGCGATGCCGTAAGTCGTTCCCTCCGCGCGGTGCGCCGTGCCAAAGGCATCGTGCACAAAAATGTCGCACAAGGCGGCAAGCTTGCGCGCCAAGGCCTCGTTGTTTTTCTTCTCGCCCACGTTCACGCGGCAGTTCTCCAGCAACACCACGGCGCCGGGTTCGACCTGGACGCCATCAACCCAGTTCGTGATGAGCGGCACGGGCCGCCCGAGCAGTTCGGCCAAGCGCGCCGCCACCGGTGCGAGGGAGTCCTCGGGATTGAAAGCCCCCTCGGTCGGGCGACCCAAGTGCGAGGTCACCATGACGGCAGCCCCCGCCTGCAAGGCCATTTCGATGCAGGGCACCGAAGCACGAATGCGCGTGTCTTCGGTGATATGGCCCGCATCGTCTTGCGGAACGTTTAAATCGGCGCGGATGAAGACGCGTTGGCCACGCGCTTTGCCTTGCGCGCAAAGGTCGGAGAAACGAATGACTTTCATGGGCGGGAACCTGTCTTGTGAGCTTTTCGCATCGATTGTAAAGTTGGTGCCTTTCCTCCCCCTTGCACCGTCCCCCATGAGTACCTACACCCGAGTCATCCTGTTTACCGACACCGACGGGCGCGCCCGCTTTCGCGAGGAGCCCATTGCGCTCACCGAAGGCAAACCGCAAGCCCGCCTCTCGCCGCTGCAATCGGCCTCGACCTTGCAGTGGCGGCGCAGCCCGGTGGGATTTCGCAGCGAGTTTCACTGCACCGAGAACCCCCAATGGCTTTTTGTCCTGCAAGGGCAGATGGAAATTGGCCTGCAGGACGGCAGCTCGCGCGTGTTTCGCGCGGGCGACCACTTCTTCTCCGCCGACACCCTACCCGCTGGCGCCACCTTTGACCCCCAGGTGCATGGGCATTGGAGCCGTCAAGTGGGGGAGGAAGATTTGGTGACGGTGTTTGTGCGGCCCTGAGCGCTCGCGCGGGTTCACCAACCCAGGCCGATGTGCAGCGGCAGATACGCCGCCATGCCCAGCGCGATGGTGAGCAAAACACTGCGGCGCCAGAAATAAACCGCCACCCCCACGGCAGCGGCGTAGAGTCGCGCGTCTTGCCATGTGCGCACGAGCTCGCCTTGCTGCGTCACGATCTCGGGCACGACCACGGCGGCGAGCGCCGCGATCGGGGCGTATTGCAAGCCCCTTTGCGCCCAGTGGGGCAGCTGCCATGCGCGGCTGGAGATGAAAAAGAAACTGCGCGAAACCACCGTGACCACGGTGAGACCGAGCACCACGCCCAGAGTCCAGAGGTCGGTTTCATACAGAATGGGGCCGCTCATCGGGGCGACTCCCGCGAAACGCTGGGCGAGGCTGGAGGTGCCGACTCGAGCATCATGCACACCGCCACCGCCACCGCAATGGCCAACACGATGTTGAGTTTGAGCGGCAAGCTGTACGCCAACACGCCCACCAGTCCAGCCACCAAGGCCGACACCCCACGCATGCGCGAGGTGGCGAGCGAGCACAGAATGCCGAGCAAGCACAATATGCCCGCAAAGCCCAGCCCCCACTCGGGGGGAATGAAGTTCGAGAGCAACACGCCCACCACGCTCGCCCCCAGCCAGCTGCCCCAATTGAGCACGTTGCCCCCCATGAGGTAGGCCTCCTGACCCAAGCGGTGCGCATCGTCTTGCGCGGGCTTGGGGTGGCGT
>VEQC01000275.1 GCA_018883455.1 Limnohabitans sp.
CCGCCCCAACTGCGCCGATTCCACCCATTGCGGCGGCTGATCAATCTCCGCCTCCACGGCCTGCTCCCAACTGTCGTCGAGCTTGCTGCCCTGGGCACTGAAAAACTTGATGCCGTTGTCGGCAAATGGGTTGTGGCTCGCGCTGATGACAACCCCTAGGCTCGCGCGCTGAGCCCGGGTGAGGTAGGCCACCCCCGGTGTGGGCAGAGGCCCGAGCAGCATGACGTCCACACCGGCAGAGTTGAAGCCCGACTCCAGCGCCGACTCCAACATATAGCCCGAGATGCGCGTGTCCTTGCCAATGAGGACGAGGGGCCTGGGGTTCTCACGCCGCAGCACGCGCCCGACGGCATGCGCGAGTCGCAAGACGAAATCTGGGGTGATCGGGGCCTGGCCAACCGTGCCACGAATACCATCGGTGCCGAAATACTTGCGGGTCATGGGCGAGTGTGCTTGGGAAAACTCAATTTTCGCAGATCGCGGCGCGCCATACCTTCATGCCCGCCACCGTGGCCGCCACATCGTGCACCCGTACCACGGCCGCACCCCGATCCAGGGCGAGCACCGCCGCCACCACGCTGGGCACCAGGCGCTCCTCCACCGGCAGGCCCGTGACCGCGCCCAAGGAGGACTTGCGCGACCAGCCCAGCAGCAAGGGGCGGCCACAGTCGAGCAAGCGAGCCTGATCCGACAACAACTCAAAATTCTGGCGCACCGTCTTGCCAAAGCCAATGCCCGGATCGAGCACGATGCGCACGGGGTCAATGCCCGCGGCCTCCATGTCCTGCAGCCGTTGGCGTAAAAAGCCCGCGACCTGCGGCAGCGCGGGGTCGGCCATGGGGTGGAGTTGCATGGATTCGGGCTCGCCATGCATGTGCATCACACAAAGACCACACGCATACCCGGCCACGCTCGCGAGAGCCCCCGGCTGGCGCAAACCCCAGATGTCGTTGATGATGTCCACCCCCAACGCGAGGGCCCGAGCCATGGTGGCGGGTCGGTAGGTGTCCACGGACAAGGGCACCTTCCAGCGCAAAAGCTCGGTCAAGACGGGTTCGAGCCGAGCCCATTCCTGCGCGTCGTCAATGGGCTTGGCCCCCGGACGCGTGGATTCAGCGCCCAGATCCAGCATCTGTGCCCCGTCGGCCAACAAGCGCTCGGCGTGCGCGATGGCCAAGCGCGGGTCCACATAGCTGCCGCCATCGGAGAACGAGTCGGGGGTCAGGTTGACGATGCCCATGACCTGGGGTTGACTCAGGTCGATCTGAAAACGGGTGGTCTGCCAAAGCATGAAAAAAGGGGCCGCTGGGGGCCCCGTGGGTTTGGCCTTAAGCGGCGCTGGGGGAGGGATCGGTGTTCACGGCACCGGTGCCACCGGCACCATCGCCCCCCGGAGGTGGGGTTCGGGGTGTCCAATCCTTGGGCGGACGGGGCTCACGGCCCGCCATGATGTCGTCAATCTGCTCCATCTCAATGGTTTCCCATTCGAGCAAGGCCTTGGCCATGGCGTGCATTTTGTCGGAGTGCTCTTCGATGAGGCGACGCGCCAGCGCGTACTGGGTGTCGATGATGCGGCGCACCTCATCGTCGACCTTTTGCATGGTCTGCTCGCTCATGTGAGTGGTTTTGGTGACCGAGCGACCGAGGAAGACTTCCCCCTCGTTTTCGGCGTACACCATGGGGCCCAAGGCCTCGGTCATGCCATAGCGCATGACCATGTCGCGGGCGATTTGGGTCGCACGCTCAAAATCGTTGGAGGCGCCTGTGGTCATTTGGTTCATGAAGACCTCTTCGGCAATCCGGCCACCAAAGAGCATGCTGATCTGGTTGAGCATGTACTCGCGGTCGTAGCTGTAGCGGTCTTTCTCCGGCAGGCTCATGGTGACCCCCAGCGCACGGCCGCGCGGGATGATGGTGACCTTGTGCACCGGATCGCACTTGGGCAAGAGTTTGCCAATGAGGGCGTGGCCGGCCTCGTGGTAGGCCGTGTTGCGGCGCTCTTCCTCGGGCATGACCATGCTCTTGCGCTCGGGGCCCATGAGGATTTTGTCCTTGGCCTTCTCGAAATCTTGCATCTCCACCACGCGTGCGTTGCGGCGCGCGGCCATGAGGGCCGCCTCGTTGGTGAGGTTGGCCAAATCGGCCCCGCTCATGCCGGGCGTGCCCCGTGCGATCACGGCGGCGTTGACGTCCTGACCCAGGGGGATCTTGCGCATGTGCACGTTGAGGATTTGCTCACGGCCACGGATATCGGGCAGCGTGACATACACCTGGCGGTCAAAACGGCCCGGGCGCAAGAGCGCGGAGTCGAGAATGTCGGGACGGTTGGTGGCTGCGACCACGATCACGCCGAGGTTGGTCTCAAAGCCATCCATCTCGACGAGCATTTGGTTCAAGGTTTGTTCACGCTCGTCGTTGCCGCCGCCCAGGCCGGCACCGCGCTGGCGGCCGACCGCGTCGATTTCATCGATGAAGATGATGCAAGGGGCGTTCTTCTTGGCGTTCTCGAACATGTCGCGCACGCGGGCCGCACCCACGCCAACGAACATTTCCACGAAATCCGAGCCCGAGATGCTGAAGAACGGCACCTTGGCTTCACCGGCAATGCCTTTGGCGAGCAAGGTTTTGCCGGTGCCGGGAGGCCCGACCAAGAGCAAGCC
>VEQC01000069.1 GCA_018883455.1 Limnohabitans sp.
GGGTAAGGTCATGGATTCTTCTCCTCAACAGTGTTTTGTTTGGGTATAAAAAATTTAATCCGGCAATAGCGACTGATTTTCACCCCATTTGCGGCGGCAAGTCCGCGCTTGCAATTAGGCTGATTGCCACGACTATGTCTGCATGAAGCATTCTTTTCTACCCCTGCGTGAATCGCCCACGGACTACTGGCACTGGCATGAGCTGGCCGCTCAATACGCCGAGCAAGGTTGGGTCTGGCAAGCGCATTATTGCCAAAATCAAGCCGAGCGTTGTGCATCCTTGCACCGTCAAGCGGTCCCCACGCTGGCCACGCTGGAGAACCCTGCGTCGCCGGTGCGCGAACGACAGGCCTTTTTTCAAGCGCACTCCCCCCAATACCTGGGGCGGGCCCAATGGACCGAGGCGCCTCTCCTTGCCGAGGCCTTCCAAGAAGCCTTACGTCTTTGGCCCCAGGACTGGCTGGCCATGCTGTATCTCTTGCGTCTTGCCGATCTTGCCCCAACCCCAGCGGGCCTCACGGTCCCGACCCTGGCGCAGGCCCAAGCCTTGGAGTGGACCCCCGGTGAGACCGTGCATCTTTGGGCAGACTGGCGCTTACAGGCAGGGGATGCGCAAGGCGCATTGGATCTCCTCAAGCCCTTGGTCGCGGTGAGCGAGGATCGACCCCTGCGGCACAGCTCCATGCTGCTCTTGGCCGACGCCTTGTTGCGCTTGGGACAAAATCATGCGGCTGAGCTCGCATTGACGCGCGCGGCACGCTCTCCCAACCCCGTTTTCTTAGCACGCGTAGCCGAACGCAGCCTTGCCTGGAACTATTGGGCGGAGGCGGTTGCGCTACGCCGTCAAATCGTTCAGATGCAACCCGAGAGTGCCCAGAGTTGGTTGGCTTTGGCGCAAACCGAATTCACGGTGAGCCAATCCGGCGATGCTTTGCGCAGCGTGGCTCGTGCCCTGGCGCTGCAGCCGGACATGCCCGAGGCGCGGGTGCTCCAGGCCCAACTCCAAGGGCAAACCGGTGAAGGGGAGAGCTACTTTGAGGTGGTGCGGGAGTTGCATGCCCAAGGCAATCCACTCTCGCGCATGGCCTCCACGGTGGCCATGGCTTCCCTTTACGCCAATACATTGAGCGCTCAAGAACGCGCGCAACTGCATTTCGACTTATGCGCACCCATCGAAGCGAGTGTGCAGCCCATTTACCCCGCACCCGAGGCGAAGAATTCGGCATCCCGTTTGCGCCATCGTCGCCAGCGAGATCGCTTGCGCGTGGGTTACCTCAGCGGCGACTTGCATCGCCAGCACCCGGTCAATCTCTTCATGCTGCCCATCCTCATGCATCACGACCCGCAAAAGATCGAGGTGTTCATCTATCACACGGGGCACATGCACGATCAGTACACCGCCCTCGCGCGCAACCATGCCGCGACATGGCGTGAGGTGGGGAGCTGGACGGATGCGCAACTCGCCCAACAAATCCATGCCGACGATCTCGATTTATTGGTCGACACCGCAGGACACACCAGCAGCCATCGACTGGGCGTGCTCGCCCAACGCCCTGCGCCTGTGCAAGCAACGTTTCTCGGCTACCCCCATTCCACGGGAATGCGACGAATTGACTGGTTGATTGGGGACCCCATCGTGAGTCCTCTGACGGACCAAGCGCTTTACAGCGAGCGCATTGCGCAAATGCCCAACACGGTGTTTTGTTGGGCGCCCGTAGACCAAGACCCCCTACCCAAACGCCAAGGCCTGGGTGAGCCTGGCGAAGTCGTGTTGGGCTCCTTTAACAACGCCATGAAACTCGTGCCGCGCACGCTCGATTTGTGGGCCAAGGTCATGCAAGCTCTGCCCAAAGCGCGCCTGCTCATCAAGGCACCGGGGCTGCGTGACCCGCGCATCGAAGCCCATTTCAGAGCGGCACTGATCGAGCGCGGCATTGCGCCTGAGCGATTTGAATTGCGCGGCCCCACGGGCCTGGTGGACATGATGCAAGAGTACGGCGAAGTCGATATCGCACTCGATCCCACCCCTTACAACGGGGGAACGACCACTGTTCAAGCTTTATGGATGGGTACTCCCGTGATCACTCTCTCCGGAGACAACTTTGTCGGACGCATGGGGGCGAGCTTCCTCACCGCGCTCGGACACCCAGAGTGGGTGGCACAAACGGAGTCGCAATACATTGAGGCCGTGGTCCGTTTGGCCATGGATCCGAGCCTACTTGAGGGATTGCACCGCAGCCTGCGCGAGCAAGTGAGAACCTCTCCATTGGGCGATATCCGCAGCTACACGCGTCACTTTGAGGCCTTGTTACACCGCATGGCCTTCGAGAATCATGGCTGAAGCCCTGGATCACTGCCATTTACTGGTCATGGGGCAAACCCATGAGGCACTCGAGATCATTACCCGTAAATTGGCCCAAGCACCCAGCGATGGCCTGCTGTGGATGCACAAGGCCATCGCGCACAAAGATTTGCTCCAACTCATTGCGGCTCAACAAGCCATGGCGCGCGCGCGCAGCTTACGCCCGCACTGCGCGCTCACGCGCTACAACTCAGCCTTGCTCTCGCTGCTCGCCGGTGACGACCGCCACGCTTGGCACGATTACGAAGCCCGCTGGCAAGTGCCTGGTTTTCCCTCGCCGGTGCGTGTTGACCTTCCCCAGCCCCTGTGGCGCGGACAAGACCTCGCGCACGGCAGTCTGTTGTTGCATGGTGAGCAAGGGGCGGGAGACTGCATTCAATTCTCCCGCTTCATTTCTCAAGCCGCTGAGCGTGTGGGGAGTTTGGTGGTCGAAGTCGAGGCTTCGCTCTTGCCCTTGTTTGCGCCTCTGGCACCCCAAGCCCTTTGGATTGCCAAGGGGGGGCAAGCCCTGCCGCCTACCACGGCACAAGCCCCGTTGCTGAGCTTGCCGTTGGCACTGGGCTGGCACTTACAGGAACCCATGCCGGCAGTGCCTTACCTGGAGGCGCCTCCCGAGCGCATGGCCTGGGCACGGATGCGTTTAGACGCTTGTGCGGGCCAGGGGGTCCGCATCGGACTCGTCTGGCGTGGCAGAGCCACGCACATCGACGATCACCACCGCAGCCTTCCTTTACCAAGCCTGCTCGCGCATTTGCCGCCTGGCCCCCGCTATGTGAGTTTGCAGCAACCCGTGGATGCCACGGAGCGTGAAGCCCTGCAACGCGCGGGTGTGGCCAACTTAGGGGCGGAATGTGTGGATTGGTCCGACACAGCGGCCCTGTGCGCAGGGCTCGATCAAGTGGTGGGTGTCGATACTGGGGTCGTGCATTTGGCGGGTGCCTTGGGTGTGCCCACGGTGGCCTTGTTGCCCCGCGTCCCCGACTGGCGCTGGCAGCTCAATCGACGTGAGACACCTTGGTACCCTCAGATGACCTTGTGCCGGCAAAAAGCCGTGAACGATTGGAACAGCGTCTGGCCCCAGGTGCCCTGGGCAACGAAGCCCCGAGTGAGACCCTAAGGCCTGCGCGACTCAGCGCCAGACACGCAAGCCTTGTGCCGTTTACTTGCTGCCGTCGAATTTCAGAATCTTCGGGCCATCGCCCAGTCCCACCGCCAGCAAGCCCGACTGCGTGTACACGCTGAGTTTGCCGCGCGTGTCCGTGATGTCGAGGTTGCGCATCGTCAATTGCCCAATGCGGTCGAGCGGCGTGAACGGCGCGTCTTCCACCTTCTCCATGGACAAGCGCTCCGGCGCATAAGTGAGGTTGGGGCTCTCGGTGTTGAGCAAGCTGTAGTCATTGCCCCGGCGAAGTTCGAGGGTGACTTCGCCCGTGATCGCGCGCGCCACCCAGCGCTGTGCCGTCTCGCGCAGCATGATGGCTTGCGGGTCAAACCAACGGCCTTGGTAGAGCAGGCGACCGAGCTTGAGGCCATTGATGCGGTATTGCTCAATGGTGTCCTCGTTGTGAATGCCCGTGACCAAGCGCTCATAGGCAATGTGCAGCAAAGCCATGCCCGGCGCTTCGTAAATGCCCCGGCTCTTGGCTTCAATGATGCGGTTCTCAATCTGGTCGCTCATGCCCAGACCATGGCGGCCACCAATTTCGTTGGCCTTGAGGAAGAGGGCGACCGGGTCGGGATACTCCACGCCGTTGAGAGCAACCGGTTGGCCCTCTTCAAAGCGAACGGTCACCTCTTCGGGTTTGACCGCGCAATCCTCGCGCCAAAACGCTACCCCCATGATGGGGTTCACAATGCGAATGCCGCTGTTCAACTCTTCCAGATCTTTGGCCTCGTGCGTCGCACCCAGCATATTGCTGTCAGTGCTATAGGCTTTCTCAACGGACATCTTGTAGTCAAAACCGTTGGCGATGAGGAATTCACTCATCTCCTTGCGTCCGCCAAGCTCGTCAATGAAGCGTTGGTCCAACCAAGGCTTGTAGATTTTCAGCGAAGGGTTGGTGAGCAAGCCGTAGCGATAAAACCGCTCGATGTCATTACCCTTGAAGGTCGAGCCATCGCCCCAGATGTGAACTTCATCCTCCTTCATCGCTGCCACCAGCATGGTGCCTGTCACGGCACGGCCCAAAGGGGTGGTGTTGAAGTAGGTGATACCGCCGGTGCTGATGTGAAATGCGCTGCACTGAATGGCGGCAATGCCTTCGTGCGCGAGTTGTGTGCGGCAGTCCACCAAGCGGGCACTTTCAGCACCATAGGCCAGGGCTTTACGCGGAATTTCCTCGTAGTCGGATTCATCGGGTTGACCCAGATTCGCCGTGTAAGCGTAAGGGTGCGCGCCGTGCTTTTTCATCCACAAGAGGGCGGCCGACGTGTCCAAGCCGCCGGAGAAGGCAATGCCGACTTTTTGCCCTTTGGGCAGATGCTGCAAGATGGTGCTCATGGGAAATACCGCGTTAGGGGAGGGGATCAGCCGAAATGGCAGATGTAGTGGTAGGGCTCCGTCACCCGAATTTCAAAAGAAGAATTCGCGGGCACCGAAAAACGATCCCCAGGTCCGGAATGCTGCCAAGCGCTGCTGCCAGCAAGCTTGTATTCGCAAGCCCCGGCCACGCACTCCATGATTTCGGGTGCGGCGGTATTGAAGGTGAGGGTGGCGGGCAAGATCACGCCCACCGAGACTTTGCGCCCGTCGGCCTGCGTGACGCTGTGGCTCACGCATTTGCCATCAAAGTAAACATTCGCGCGGGTAGCGACGCTCACGCCGCTCAAGGTTTCGGTACTCATGGGTTTTTCCAATCCAGAAAACCCACCATTTTAGAGTCAAAGGCGAAGGTCACCCTTGAACCCGCCCCAGGGCCCAATGGGCCCCGAAGGGCCCCAACTCAGTTCACCGGGGCCGAGCCCGCAGGAGGAACCATGTTGCCAGTCGCGGGCGGCGGCGGAGGGAAACCCGCCGTCACAGGACCACTGGGCACGGGCGTGACTTGCAGGCGCACCGTTGGGCCCGGATCCGAGGGCATTTGCACCGTGTACTGCTTGCCGTTGAACTCATAAACCACGTTATAGGCCGTGGTGCGGTTTTCATAGAACGTCTGGGAGGTGCAGTTTTGTACCTGACGCACTTCGGGGCGTCCATCGCCCTCAACTTTGTTGCCCAAAATGGCCCCGCCAAAAATACCGATGGCCGTGGCGACGTCACGCCCAGAGCCTTTGCCCATGGCGTTACCCACCGCGCCGCCGGCAATCGCCCCCATGGCGGCACCAGCACCTGATTTCTGGCCTGGGGCCACGACTTGCTCGGTGGTACAGACGGGACGGGTCACCGCCACTTGATGAATCACGGGGGTGGAGGAGATCACTCGCCCCACTTCTTGCGCCTGAGCCACGGCACCCAAACCCGCAAGGGCCAACACAGAGAGGGAAAAGTTTCGCAATTTCATCGTATTCATCCTGCTATCCAATTTAAATTACTTAACGCTCGACCAGGCCTCGGGGTTGACGCCCACCACCACTGCCTGGCCTTTCACCACCACCGGACGTTTGACCACGCTCGGATGCGCGAGCATCAAGGCCCGTGCCGAGGCCGCATCGTGCACCCCGGCTTGGGTGGCCGCATCGAGTTGCCGCCAAGTAGTCCCCTTGCGGTTGACCAGTACCGACCAGTCCACCCGGCGCAGCCAAGTGTCCACGGTGGCCGCGTCCAACCCTTGTTTTTTGAAATCGTGGAAGGTGTAGTCGCGCCCTTGTTCTTCAAACCAGGCACGGGCTTTCTTCACACTGCCGCAATTGGGGATGCCGTAAATCGTGAAAGTCATCCCATCATCATGCCACGATATTGCACCTGAGCGAGAATTCAGGGCCATGACTCAAGCCCAAACCCTCGCCGACTGGCTCACCCACTGTGAGCGCATCCACCCCCAACATATCGAACTTGGCCTAGAGCGGGTGCGGGAGGTGCAAACGCGATTGGGCCTCGTGGCCAACGCCCCGGTCATCACGGTGGCGGGCACGAATGGCAAGGGCTCCTCTTGCGCCATGCTCGAAGCCATATTGGGCGAAGCCGGGTATCGCACCGGGGTTTACACCTCGCCGCACTTGATTCACTTTGAGGAGCGCTGCCGCATTCAGGGCGACATCGTCACCGCCGAGGATTTATTGCCCCATTTCGCCCGTGTGGAAGCTGCACGCATTTCACCCGAGCCCGTGAGCCTCACCTACTTCGAGTTCACCACCTTGGCCATCCTGAGCCTGCTCGCCGAGCGCGCGCTCGATGTTTGGATTTTGGAGGTGGGCTTGGGCGGGCGTCTTGACGCGGTCAATCTCTTTGACGCAGACTGCGCCTTGATCACCAGCATTGATCTCGATCACACCGATTGGCTCGGGCCCGACCGGGAGTCGATTGGACGCGAAAAAGCCGGCATCATGCGCCCAGCGCGCCCCGTGGTGGTGAGCGACCCCGTCCCGCCCGATAGCCTGCGGGCCTGCGCGGCGCAACTCGGCAGTGATTTGTGGTGTCTGGGCCGCGATTTCAATTTTCAGGGCGATAAGCAACAGTGGGGCTGGGCAGGGCGCGGTCGTCGCTACAGCGGCCTGGCTTATCCGGCCTTGCGCGGGGCCAACCAACTGCTCAACGCCAGTGGCGTTTTGGCCGTGCTCGAGGTTATTCGGCCAAAACTACCGGTAACGGCCCAGGCCGTGCGCAATGGGCTGGCCATGGTGGCCCTGCCGGGGCGTTTCCAAATCGTTCCCGGGCAACCCACCCTGGTGCTCGATGTGGCGCACAACCCCCACGCCGCTGCGGCGCTGGCCGAAAACCTCGACGCCATGGGCTTTTTCCCGCGCACCCATGCGGTGGTGGGCATCATGGCCGACAAAGAGTTGGGCGCCATGTTCGAGCGTCTCAACCCCATCATCGACCATTGGTACTTCTGTGATTTGCCCCTGCCTCGTGCGGCCAGCGCCCAGGCGCTGCAGGCCCGCTGGCTGGAAACCGCCACGCGTCCGGATGCCAGTGCCAGCACCCACGCCAGCGCGCGTGCTGCCCTGGATGCGGCGCTGGCCGAGGCATCCCCCACTGATAGAATCGTCGTGTTCGGATCATTTCACACCGTGGGTGGCGTTCTGGAAGCGGGCCTGCCGGCGCGATCCGCACCCCACCTGAGCCCCTGAGACCCACCTGCCATGGCCTTTTTCAAGTTTCGCCTCCCTGGCCAAACCCCGACCGAACCTGCGGGTGCTGCCAGCGCCACGGAAAGCGTCGAAACCCTGCGCCGCCGCGCGCGCCACCGACTCATCGGGGCCTCCGTCCTTGTATTGCTGGGGGTGATTGGTTTCCCCCTCCTGTTTGACACCCAGCCGCGCCCCATCTCGGCCGACATTCGGGTGGAAATCCCCAAGCGCGACCAAACCCCACCGCTGGGCACCACGGCCAACGCCCCCGTGCCGGCGGCTTCGGCCCTCGATGCGCGCGAGGAGGTGGTAGACAACAATGCCAAGACCCAGGCCAAAGGCGACATCAAGCCGGTGGAGACCAAGCCCACAGAGGCCAAACCCAGCGAGGCCGTGAGCACTGCCAAACCGGCTGAAACCAAGGCGGAGGCCAAGCCCGAGCCCAAGGCAGAGACCAAGGCCGCGGAGGTCAAGCCTGCCGAAGTCAAACCCGAGGACAAGCCCGCTGCCGACGCGGCACCGCGCTTCATCGTCCAGGTGGGCTCCTTCGCCGACGAAGCCAAAGCCCGTGAAGCACGCCAGAAGTTGGAGAAAGCCGGCATCAAAACCTACACCCACGTCGCCGAGACCAAAGAGGGCAAGCGCACCCGCGTGCGCGTGGGCCCCTTTAGCACGCGCGAAGAAGCCGACAAAGCCGCCCAGAAAATCAAGCAGCTGCAATTCCAGCCGCAAATCCAAAGCCTCTGACCCCCATGCCTGAACTCGCCGCCTTGGATTGGATGTTGTTGGCGGTGCTGGCAATTTCCATGCTCTATGGCCTGTGGCATGGGTTGGTGCGCGAATTCTTCTCGCTGGCGGGTTGGATCGCCGCCTTCTTTTTCGCCCAAGGCCTGGCCAGCGCCGTGGGGCAATGGCTGCCCATGCAAGGCAGCAGCCCCTTGTTGCGCACCGCGGCGGGCTTTGCCGTCGTCTTGGTGGGGGTGCTCATCGTCTCCACCTTGCTCGGCTGGATCGTGAGCAAGCTCCTCGCCGCCGTGGGGCTGGGGCCCCTGGATCGCTTGCTCGGCGGTGTCTTTGGACTCTTGCGCGGTGTGGTGCTACTCTTGGCGCTGACCCTGCTCGTGGGCCTGACCCCTTTGCGCGACCATCCGTTGTGGCAACAATCCGTGGGCGCCCAACACTTGCGGGCGGGCCTGCAATGGTTGACCCCGTTTTGGCCCGCAGGCCTGGGCAAGGGATTCATTTAGAAGGACTCGACAACCGATGTGTGGAATCGTAGGCGTGGCCAGTCATGCGCCCGTCAATCAACTCATTTACGACGCCTTGCTGCTCTTGCAACACCGTGGCCAAGACGCAGCGGGCATCGTCACGCACCAGGGTCACAAGTTTTTCATGCACAAGGCCAAAGGCATGGTGCGCGATGTCTTTCGCACCCGCAACATGCGCGCGCTGCCAGGCGAGACGGGTTTGGGCCAAGTGCGTTATCCCACTGCGGGCAACGCCTTCAGCGAGGAAGAGGCCCAGCCTTTCTATGTGAACGCCCCCTTTGGTTTGGTGCTCGTGCACAACGGAAACCTCACCAACGCCCAGGCCCTCAAGGCCGAGATGTTCACCACCGACCACCGCCACATCAACACCGAGAGCGACTCCGAAGTCTTGCTCAACGTCTTGGCCCACGAGCTGGAGAAAACCACCCGCGGCTTGCCCTTGCAGCCGGCCGATGTATTTGCGGCGGTGCGCGGGGTCTACCACCGCGTGCGCGGGTCTTATGCGGTGATCGCGCTCATCGCCGGGCACGGCTTGCTGGCGTTTCGCGATCCGCACGGCATTCGGCCCTTGTGCATCGGACGCGGTGCCGACGGCACCTGGATGGTGGCGAGCGAATCGGTGGCCCTGGAGGGCACCGGCCATGTGTTTGAGCGCGACATCGCGCCTGGCGAAGCCGTCTTCATTGATTTGCAGGGCCAACGCCACACCCAGGTTTGCGCGCCAAACCCCCAGCTCTCACCTTGCATTTTTGAATACGTCTACTTGGCGCGGCCCGACTCGACGCTCGATGGCATCTCCGTCTACCAAGCGCGTTTGAATCTTGGGGAGACCCTGGCCAAGCGCGTCATCTCGGTCGTGCCCCCTACCGAAATTGACGTCGTCATCCCCATCCCCGAATCGAGCCGCCCGAGCGCCACGCAACTCGCCCATCTGCTCGGGATTCCCTACCGCGAGGGGTTTGTGAAAAACCGCTACGTGGGCCGTACCTTCATCATGCCGGGCCAAGCGGTTCGCAAGAAATCGGTGCGCCAAAAACTCAACGTCATCGCCAGCGAGTTCAAAGGCCGCAACGTGTTGTTGGTGGACGACTCCATCGTGCGCGGCACGACCAGTCGCGAGATCGTGCAAATGGCCCGCGACGCAGGCGCGCGCAAGGTCTACATGGCCAGTGCTGCGCCGCCCGTGCGCTTCCCCAATGTGTACGGCATCGACATGCCCACCCCCGAAGAGCTCGTCGCCCATGGGCGCTCCCTCGAAGAGGTGCGCGAGATCATCGGCTGCGACGCCCTCATCTACCAAGACGTCGATGCCATGAAACTCGCCGTCTCCCGCGCCCGTCTCGCCCCCGACGCGCAGGCCTTGCAAGGCTTTGATGCCTCCTGCTTTGATGGCCTCTACGTCACGGGCGACATCACTGCCGAATCCATCGCCCGCATGCGCCAGGAGCGCCCCGTGGTGGAGGAGGGCGATGCCGACGGCTCGCGCCTCGCCTTACCCAACGCCGAGGGCTAAACCTCCGCGCAAAGCTCGGGCCCAGAGCCGCCGCCCCCAGCCAAGTCAGGCACAATGGAGCCTATGAAAGACGACGCTCCCTTGCCCCCCGGCTTGCACCGCGACACCCTCGCCGTGCGCTTGGCGGTGCCTGCCAGTCCCTACGGCGAGAACTCCGAGGCCCTCTACCTCACCAGCGGCTACATGCAACCCGACGCCGCCACTTCGGCCGCCCGTTTTGCCGGCGAGGCCGAGGGCTATACCTATGGCCGCTCGGGCAACCCCACCGTCACCAGCCTCGAGATGCGCTTGGCCGCGCTCGAGGGCACCGAGTCCGCCATCGCCACGAGCAGCGGCATGTCGGCCATCTTGCTCATGTGCTTTGCCTTGCTCAAGTCAGGCGACCACGTGGTGTACTCGCAGTCCATGTTTGGCTCGACCATCAAGCTCATCGGCAGCGAGTTCGCGCGCTTTGGCGTCACCTCCACCGCCGTGCCCCAAACCGATCTTGCTGCCTGGCGCGCGGCCATCACGCCGCAAACCCGTCTGCTGTTTGCTGAAACGCCCACCAACCCCCTCACCGAGGTGTGCGACATGGCCGCCTTGGCCGCCATCGCGCATGACGCTGGTGCGCTGCTGGCCTTGGATAACTGCTTTGCCACGCCGGCATTGCAGCGCCCTGCCGAGTTCGGTGCCGACATCATCATGCACTCGGGCACCAAGTTCCTCGACGGCCAAGGCCGCGTCATGGCGGGCGCCTTGTGCGCAAGCGAAGCGCTGGTGCGCGAGAAGTTCACCCCGGTTATCAAAAACGCGGGCATGGTGCTCTCGCCCTTTAACGCATGGGTGGTCCTCAAGGGCCTCGAAACCCTCGACATTCGCTTGCGCGCCCAAAGCGCCCGCGCCCAAGCCCTGGCCGAATGGCTAGAGGCCCACCCTGCCGTGGCCCGCGTGCATTACCCCGGCCTCAAGAGCCACCCTCAGCACGACTTGGCCATGCGCCAGATGGACGGACTCGGCGGCGCCGTGCTGTCCTTTGAAGTCAAGGCGCGCGACGCTGCAGAGGGCCGCGCGCGCGCCTTTCACGTGCTCGACCAATTGCAAGT
>VEQC01000070.1 GCA_018883455.1 Limnohabitans sp.
CACCCAAGCCAAGGCCCTCGCTGCGGCCGTGCTCACCGTGCGCCACCTGCTCACCCCCTTGCTCGCGTGGTGGGTGGCGGGGCTGTTTGAACTGGACAAAACTCAAACTTTGGTGCTACTATCCTTTTCCGCCCTCCCCACGGCGTCGAGCGCCTATGTGCTGGCCAGCCGCATGGGCTACAACGGGGCGTATGTGGCGGGTTTGGTGACCCTCTCGACGGTTTTGGGCATGCTCAGTATTCCCTTTGCGATTCAAGTACTTGGCGCGGGTTTTGTGGCATAATCACGGGTTTTGACGCGGAAAGTGTGCACCAATGGGTGGTGCGAGGCTGCCGCACTTGCAAGCGCGAAGGCGCAAAGAGGCTCCCATGAAAGAAGGCATTCACCCCAACTACCGCGAAGTATGCTTTGTGGACATGTCCAACGGTTTCAAATTCGTGACCCGCTCCTGCGTGAACACCAAGGAAACCGTGAAAACCGACGACGGTCGCGAGCTGCCCCTGTTCAAGCTCGATACCACCAGCGAATCGCACCCCTTCTACACCGGCACCCAGAAATCGGTCGACAACATGGGCGGTCGTGTGGAGCGTTTCCGCAACAAGTACGGCAAGACCGCGGCCAAGTAAATTCCTGGCCCATCGACACAGGCAGCCCGATGCAGTCGGTGCTGCCTTTTTTTTCGCACGCCAACCGACCCTGACGCCCCCCGCTAGCCCGCCATGAGCGATACCAGTCCCGCCATCGTGCCCCAACGTGCCGTGCGCCGCATTCCGCGCTTGGCCTTGTGGCTCTTTGGCTTGGCCTATGTGCTGCCGGGCATGGTGGGGCGCGAGCCGTGGAAGGGCGGCGAGATCGAAGCCTTTGGCATGATGCTCGCCTTGGCTGAGGGGCAAACCGGTTTTTGGCAACTCCAACACTGGGGGCTGGGTGCTGATTTGCAGGCCCTCTTGCCCTACTGGATCGGCGCGGGGGCCATCATGCTCAAGCCCGAGTGGATGTCTGCCGCCCTCGCCGCTCGCCTGCCGTTTACCGCTCTCCTGGGGCTCACGCTTTGGCTCACTTGGCGGGCGAGCTATCACTTGGCGCGCGAACCCCAAGCGCAACCCGTGGCTTTCGCGTTTGGCGGTGAGGCCAGCCCCAAAGATTACGCCTGTGTCTTGGCCGACGCGAGCTTGCTGGCCTTGATCGCCAGCTTGGGCTTGGCGCGTCTCTCCCATGAAGCCGGGGTGTGGCTGGTTCAACTCGCGGGGGTGAGTTTGGTCTACGCGGGCCTGGCCGCGCAGCCGCGTCGCCCCCGCTTGGCCGCGTTGTGGGTGCCCGTTGGCGCGCTCGGTTTGACCCTCAGTGGCGCACCGAGCTTTGCCGTCATGTTGTGTGGCTTGGCCGCCCTGTTGCGTTACCTAGAGCCCCCCGCGCCCGAATCCACGAGCAACCACCACGGCACGCCACAAGCCCTGTTTTTATGCGCCTGTGCCGCGCTGTGCGCGGCGGTGGCCAGCGAGCTCTCGCTTTGGCAATGGCGGCTCGAGCTGCCGCCGGCGACATGGGCCCATTGGCGCGACATGGGACGCTTGCTGATTTGGTTCACCTGGCCCGTTTGGCCCCTGGTGCTGTGGACCCTCTGGCGCTGGCGCAGCCACTGGCTGCGCCAGCGGGTGAGCCGGCATTTGGGCTTGCCCTTGGGGCTGGTGCTCTTGGTGGTGCTCACGGCTTTTTCCACACCCGCCCCCCAACGCACGCTGTTGTTGGCCTTGCCCGCACTCGCCACCCTGGGCGCTTTCGCCCTGCCTACCTTGCGTCGCAGCATGGCGGCCTTGATCGATTGGTTCACGCTGCTGTTTTTCAGCGGCTGCGCCTTGATCATCTGGGTCATGTGGGTGGCCATGCAAACCGGCTGGCCGCCAACGCCCGCGCGCAACGTGCGCCGCTTGGTGCCCGAGTTTGAGGCCGTCTGGCAAACCCCCGCCCTGTGGGTGGCCGCGCTCGCCACCCTGGCGTGGTTGGGACTGGTGTTCTGGCGCGTGGGCCGACACCCACCTGTGCTCTGGAAAAGCCTGGTCCTGCCTGCGGGGGGCGCCGCCCTGTGCTGGACGCTCCTGATGACGCTGTGGTTGCCCTTGCTCGACCATGCCTTGAGTTACGCGCCTTGGGCGCGCAAAGTTCGGGCGGTGATGCAAACGCACAGCGCGCAGCCGCCGCGTTGTGTGTGGAGCCTGAACTTGCAGGCCGGTCAAATGATCGCCTTTCACTACCACGCGGGCCTGAGCTTGCACACCGTCCCCGCCAAGCCCAAAGAGGCCGGGCCGGTATGCGAATGGGCGCTCGCGGCGCCCTCGGACACGCCCCCGCCCCAGCTCGCCTCGCTGCCGGGTCAAGGCGCGTGGCAGCGCGTGCAAACCGTGCGCCGTCCGGGCGATAAAAACGAACGACTGGTGCTCTATCACCGTCCCACGCCATGAGCGCTGAACGCGCCACGATCGCCCGCCATGCGGGCACGGTTTTGGTGGGACAGTGGGCGGTCATGGCGTTTGGGCTGACCGACACCTGGGTCGCCGCGCGCTATGACGATGCCGCCCTCGCCGCCCTCTCCGTGGGCTCGGCCGCTTACATCACCATCCAAGTGAGCTTGATGGGCGTCGTGCAAGCCCTCCTGCCTTTGTGGGCTGAACTCCACGGCGCGGGCCGACCACGCGCGCTGGGCCGCTCGGTTCGCCAAGCCCTCTACGTGTGCCTGCTCACCATCGCGCTGGGGCTGCTGGCCTTGCTCAACCCCGACCCCCTGTTGGCCTGGACGGGCGTGCCGGAGCATTTGCAAGCCATGGTGCGGGACTACTTGGCCATCCTCGCGCTGAGCCTGCCCGCCGCCTTGCTCTTTCGCTGGTTTGGCACGATCAACCAAGCCCTGGGGCGTCCCAAGCTCGTCACCTGGGTTCAGGTTCTGGCCTTGGGCGTGAAAGTCCCGCTCTCCATCGTGCTCGCTCTGGGCGCACCGCAGTGGGGCATCGCCCCGATGGGCTTGATCGGTTGCGCCTGGGCCTCGGTGGCGGTGCAATACGTCATGTTGGCGCTGTCCCTGGCCTTGCTGCGCTACGCGGATCTTTACACGCCGCTCGCCCTCTGGCGTCGCTTGGAAGCCCCCCATTGGCGCACGCAAGCGCGCTTTTTGCGCCTGGGCGTGGCCGGCGGGCTCACCATCGCGGTGGAAGTGACGTCCTTCACGCTGGTGGCGCTTCTCGTGGCACGGCTGGGCGTGACCGCCACCGCGGCCCACCAAATCATGGCCAATGCGGCCGCGCTGCTCTACATGGTGCCGCTCTCTTTGTCGATCGCCACCAGCGCTCGCGTGAGTTATTGGCTGGGGGCCCAACACCCGGCGCGGGCCCAAAACGCCCTGCGTGAGGGGCTCGGTCTGCTGGTGGTGTTGGCGCTGCTCTTTGGCGTGGCGATCTGGCTCTTCAATGACGCGCTGGCTGCTTTCTACACCCCCTCCCCTGCGGTGCAGGCCATGGCCGCGACCTTGCTGCAGTGGCTGCTGGCCTATCACCTGGTCGATGCCAGCCAGGCGCTGTTTGTCTTTGTGCTGCGCTGCTATGGGGTGACCTTGCTGCCCCTGCTGACCTACACCCTTTGCCTCTGGGGTCTGGGACTGGGTTTGGGCCACGCCCTGGCCATTGGGTATTGGGATGGTTCAGCCTTGGGGTTTGCCGTGGGCTCACCACTGGCGTATTGGCAGGCGAGCACCCTCGCCCTGCTGATCACGGATGGGATTGTGGGGGCTCTGCTGTGGCAGGCGCTGCGACGCGCCAACGCGAGGCCGGCAGCCACAAGCTAAAGCGGCTGCCCTCGCCCAAGCTGCTCTCGACGCGCAGCTCGCCTTGGTGGCGTTGCATGACGTGTTTGACAATCGCCAAGCCGAGCCCCGTGCCCCCTGTTTCCCGCGAGCGGCTTCGGTCCACGCGGTAAAAGCGCTCGGTCAGACGCGGCAGGTGCTCACTGGCAATGCCCGGCCCACTGTCGCGCACCTGGAGCAGCAAGCCCCCTTCCGGCGCCCCCATGACGTGCAATTCAATCACCCCACCGGCGGGGGTGTAGCGCACCGCGTTGCTCAGCAAGTTCGACAACGCACTGTGCAACTCGCGCGCGTCCCCCAAGATCTCGGCCTCGCGCAAAGCGGGCTCGACCACGGAGCGAATCTGTTGGGGCGTTGCGCCCCGAAACAAGGGGGCCGACAAGGCCTGGGCTTCGCGCGTGGCCGATTCCACCCAGGGCAAGAGCTTCCAGGCGTCGTGCAAATCGGGCAAAGGGCTGTCCTCTAGGCGCGAGAGTTGCAAGAGATCTTCCACCAAACTCTGCATGCGGCCCGCCTGCTCCGCCATGAGGCCGAGGTATTGGCTGCGCGTGGCTTCGTCGAGTTCAAGGGTTTGCAGCGTCTCGACAAACCCACTGAGCACCGTCAGGGGCGTGCGGATTTCGTGCGACACATTCGCCACAAAATCGCGCCGCATGGCCTCCGCCTGCTCCACCGCCGTGATGTCCCGGGTGAGCAACATCTGCTGGCCCTCGCCGTAGGGATGGCGTTGCAGGGATATGCGCACCGGTCGGTCGGCGCGGTGCGTGCGCCCTTGCATGATGATCGCTTGCGTGGGCTCGGCGCTTTGCATGTAGGCGGTGAAGCCGGGATCACGCAGCAACAAGCCAATGCGCTGGCCAAGATCGCGTTGTGGGTCAATGCCCAGCTGCTGGGCTGCGGTGAGGTTGCACCATTGGATGAGCCCTTGGGCGTCGAGCAAGATCACCCCATTGGGCGAGGCCTGAATGGCGGCGAGGAAATTGCGCAATTGCTGCTCGGCTTGCGCCCCCTGGCGTTGTTCACGCTGCAGCAAGCGCCGGGTTCGGTACGCCACTTCTGCCCAGAGGCCGCCCAAGCGCAATTCATCCGTGAGATCGCCTTTTTGCAGCCAACGCAACCAGCGCAAGCCGCGCGAGAACTCCAGCAGCCACAACAGACTGCTGAGCACGAGCGCTCCCACCAGCGCGCCCCATTCCGGGTCGCGCCAGCCGCGCCAAGCCGCCCAGCCATAGCCCAGCACAGCCCCCATGAGGGCTGTCCACACCATGATCAGGAGGCGAGTGAGCATGGAGGAGAGTATCCCAGAGTCAGCCCAAAGCCGCGAAGCGGTAACCCACCCCACGCACCGTTTCAATCATGGCGCCGGCTTCGCCCAAGGACTCGCGCAGGCGCTTGACGTGCACATCCACCGTTCGCTCTTCAATGAAGACCTGATCGCCCCAAACCCGATCGAGCAAGCTCGCACGCGAGTGCACCCGCTCGGGGTGGTGCATCAAATAGCTCAACAGCTTGAACTCGGTGGGGCCGAGTTTGAGGGTTTCGCCCTTCCAGCGCACACGGTGCGTGGCTCCGTCGAGGCTGAGCTCGCCCACCGCAACGCTGTCCGCGGCCGCGGACGGCGCCCGTCGGCGCATCACGGCTCGAATCCGGGCGAGCAGCTCCTGAGGTGAAAAGGGCTTGGTGATGTAATCGTCCGCGCCGGCATCGAGGCCGGCCACCTTGTCCACCTCATCGCCCCGCGCGGTGAGCATGAGAATCGGAATGGATGCGGTGCGGGCTTCGGCACGCCAGCGCCGCGCCCACACCAGGCCGCTGTGGCCCGGCAGCATCCAGTCGAGCAAGATCAAATCCGGTAGAGCCTCGGCCATGGCGCGTTGCGCCGCTTCGCCGTCGGGGGCGAGCACGGGCAACCAGCCTTGGTGTTTGAGGTTGACGGCGAGCAACTCGGCAATGGCCGGTTCGTCCTCGACCACCAGCACACGTGCAGGCTTCATGCGTTACCCCAGCGTGGATTCCACCATCGCCAAGGGCGTGTGGCGGACGTCTTCCCCCTTGACGATGTAGATGATGAACTCGGCAATGTTTTTCGCGTGGTCGCCAATGCGCTCGATGGCTTTGGCCACAAAGAGCAGGTCGAGGCCAGCCGAGATGGTGCGCGGGTCTTCCATCATGTAGGTGATGAGCTTGCGCACAAATCCGTCAAAGGCCTGGTCAATCTGGTCGTCCTCGCGCAAGATGCGAACGGCGGTGGGCACATCGAGGCGCGCAAACGCATCCAGCGCCTTGCGCAACAAGCCCAGCGCCAGCTCAGCGCTGCTGCGCAAGTCGTGCGTGGGCAAGGTGCGGGTGGCCCCGGCCTCAATGATGGACTTGACCATGCGCGCGATTTTGGCGGCTTCGTCCCCCGCACGCTCCAAATTGGCATTGCTCTTGGACATCGCCAGGAGCAAGCGTAAATCGCGCGCTGTCGGCTGGCGGCGGCCCACCACCGAGGCGATGTCGCGGTCGATCTCGACCTCCAGCTGGTTGACCTTGGTCTCGGTGCGCAGCACATCCTCGGCCGTCTCGGGGCTGAAGTGCGTGAGGGCGTCGATGGCGCTGCGGATTTGCGACTCGACGAGTCCGCCAAGCTCCATGACGCGCGCCGAGATGTGGTTGAGGTCGGCGTCGAATTGGGATGAAAGGTGTTTGTCTGGCATGGAATCCTCCTGTTAGCCAAAACGGCCGGTGATGTAGTCTTCGGTCGCGGTCTTGCTGGGCTTGAAGAAAATTTGTTCCGTGGTCCCGAACTCCACCAACTCGCCCAGGTACATGTAAGCGGTGTAGTCGCTGCAGCGCGCGGCCTGCTGCATGTTGTGGGTGACGATGGCGATGGTGTAGTCACTCTTGAGCTCGTGCACCAATTCCTCCACCTTGCCCGTGGAGATCGGATCCAGGGCGGAGGTCGGTTCATCGAGCAAGAGCACCGAGGGCTTGACGGCCACGCTGCGCGCGATGCACAGGCGCTGTTGTTGTCCGCCCGAGAGCGAGAGGCCACTTTGCTGCAGCTTGTCTTTCACCTCCGACCACAGCGCCGCCTTGGTCAAGGCCCACTCCACCCGGTCGTCCATTTCGCTTTGGTTCAACTTCTCATACAAGCGCACGCCAAAGGCGATGTTTTCGTAAATCGTCATGGGGAACGGTGTGGGCTTTTGAAACACCATACCCACCCGCGCCCGCAAGAGGTTGAGATCCTGGCGCGGGTCGAGGATGTTCTCCCCATGCAACAGAATTTGGCCTTCCGCGCGCTGCCCCGGATAGAGGCTGTACATGCGGTTCAAGGTGCGCAGCAGGGTCGACTTGCCGCAGCCCGATGGGCCAATGAAGGCCGTCACGCAGTGCTCCGCAATGTCCAGCGAGACGTTGCGCAAGCCCTGGAACTTGCCGTAGTAAAAATTGAGATCGCGCACTTCGATGGCGTTGCGCGTGGGGGCGGCCGGAGGCGTCATGGTCAGGCTTTCAGCAATCGGTTAACGAGGGCTGCGGTCGCGGAAGAAAACCCGCGCCACAATGTTGAGCCCCAAAACAGTGAGGGTGATGAGCAAGGCGCCGGCCCAGGCCAAACGCACCCAGTTGTCGTACGGGCTCATCGCGAATTGGAAAATCACCACCGGCAAGTTCGCCATGGGCGAATCCATGCGGGTGCTAAAGAATTGGTTGTTCAACGCCGTGAACAAGAGCGGCGCCGTCTCGCCGCTGATGCGGGCAATGGCCAGCAACAAGCCCGTCATCACCCCGCTGCGCGCGGCCCTCAGGGTGACCATGGAGGCCACCTTCCAACGCGGCGCGCCCAATGCAAAGGCGGCCTCGCGCAAGCTCCCCGGCACCAGGCGCAGCATGTTTTCCGTGGTACGCATGACCACCGGAATGGCAATGAGCGACAAGGCCAGGCTGCCCGCGTAACCCGAGAAGCGCCCAACCGTGGCCACCGCGATGGCATACACAAAGAGCCCGAGCACGATGGAGGGGGCCGAGAGCATGAGGTCGGTCACAAAGCGGGTGAGCGCGGCCGTGCGGCTCTCATCCCCATACTCGCACAGGTAGACCCCCGCCAAGATGCCAATGGGGGTGGAGACCAAGACGGTCAAGCCCACAATCATGAGGCTGCCCACAATGGCATTGCGCAAGCCCCCCCCTTCCGAGCCTGGGGCCGGGGTGTCGTGGGTGAACATCGACCATTCCAGTGCCGCAAACCCATTGGCAAACAGCACATAAAGAATCCAGAACAGCACGGCCAAACCGAGTGCCATGGCGGTCATGGACAAGCCCAACCCGATCCAGTTGGTGAGGCGGCGGCGGCGATAGAGGGGCGAAGATGGGGTCATGGCCGAGTCCTCACAAGCCTTTGGCTTTTTCAGCGCGCAAGATCAGGGTTTTGGCGGCCGCCAAAACCACAAACGTGATGATGAACAAGAGCAAGCCCAGGGCGAACAAGGCCGAGAAATGCAAGCCCTGCGCCTCGCCAAATTCATTGGCCAGCACCGAGGCGATGGAAGTCCCCGGCGAAAACACCGAGGTGGGTAGACGGTTGGCGTTGCCAATCACAAAGGTCACGGCCATGGTCTCACCGAGCGCGCGCCCGAGCCCGAGCATGATGCCTCCCACCACGCCCTTTTGCGTGTAGGGCAACACCACTTCGCGCACCACCTCCCAGGTGGTGCAACCCAAGCCATAGGCCGATTCGCGCAGGATGGCGGGAGTGATTTCAAAGACATCGCGCATCACCGCAGCGATGAAGGGCAGCACCATGAACGCCAGCACAATGCCTGCGGCCAGGATGCCCATGCCATTGGTGGCACCGCCGAATAGACTGCCCACCAACGGCATGCCCGACATGAGGGATTTGAGGGGCATTTGCACGTAGTCCGCAAACAGGGGCGCGAACACGAAGAGGCCAAACATGCCGTAGATGATGGAGGGCACCGCGGCGAGCAACTCGATGGCAGTCCCCAGCGGCCGGCGCAGCCAGGGCGGGCAGGTTTCGGTGAGAAACACGGCCACCCCAAAGGCCAGCGGCACGGCGAGCAACAACGCAATCGAGGCGCTCAAGAGTGTGCCGATCACCGCGATCGCGGCGCCAAAATCCTCGTTGACGATGTCCCACTCGACGTGCCAGAAAAAACGCCCACCCATGGCTTCAAACGTGGGCCAGGCGTTGTAGACCAGCGAGCCCATGATGCCCAACAAGGCCACCAGCACCAACAGCGAGAAAAACTGGGTGATGCGGTGAAACAAGAAATCCTGCAGACGCTGCTTGCGCGCGATCGACAGCACCTCTTTGGCGGTGGACCGGGTGGCGGAATCCTGGGCTGGGCTCATGGGATCAGTGCTTGATTTGTGACCAGACGCGCTGGCGGATTTGCTGGGTCAAGGCGTCAGGCAGGGGCACGTAATCGAGCTCCTCAGCCATCTTGCGGCCATTCTTGAAAGCCCAGTCGAAGAACTTGAGGGCGTTTTGCGAGGCGGCCTTGTCACCCGGTTCCTTGTACATCAGGATGAAGGAAGCGGTGGAGATCGGCCAGGCCGTGGCGCCTTTGGCATTGACCATGGAGATGCCCATGCCGGGGACGGCAAACCAATCGGCGCCAGCGGCCGCGGCGGCGAAGGTGAGGTCATCGGGGGAGACATACTTGCCATCGGCATTTTGCATCTGCAAGAAGTTCATGTTGTTCTTCTTCACATAGGCGTACTCGACATAGCCAATCGCACCCTTGACCCGGTTGACGTTGGCCGCCACGCCTTCGTTGCCTTTACCGCCCACAGAGGTATCGGCGGGCCATTTCACGGCGGCGTTCTTGCCCACTTTTTCAGCCCAAGTCTTGCTCACGGTGCTGAGGTAATCGGTGAAGTTGAAGGTGGTGCCAGAGCCGTCGGCGCGGTGCACCACGGTGATGGCTTGGTTGGGCAGGTTCTTGCCGGGGTTGAGCGCCACGAGCTGGGGATCATTCCAATTCTTGATCACGCCCAGGTAAATATCGGCCAGAACTGTGCCGGTGATGCGCAGCTCACCGGGCTTGAAGCCCTCGAGGTTGATCACGGGCACCGTGCCGCCAATGATGGCCGGGAACTGGATCAGACCGTCTTTGTCGAGCTCGTCACCTTTGAGGGGGGCATCGGTCGCCCCGAAGGTCACGGTTTTGGCGCGGATCTGGCGAATGCCGCCCGATGAGCCGATGGATTGGTAGTTCAAGCCCACACCCGATGCGGCCTTGTAGGCCTCGGCCCACTTGGCGTAGATCGGGAAGGGGAAAGTGGCGCCCGCGCCCGTGATGTCGGCAGCCCAGGCGTTCAAGGCGCTGGCACTGAGGGCCAAAGCAGCCAGGGATTTCAGGAAATGGCGTTTACCGTTCATGGTTGACCTCGTTTGGGTTAATGGACAACCCGAACTCTAGACCTGCATTGTGACGGTTCTGTGACAACCCAGCGGGTTGAAGGGATCAAGCCTCCAGGGCTTTGGCCATGCGCTGAGCCAGCGCCGCAGACTGGCTGGCTTTGGGGCTCTCGACCATGATGCGCAATACCGGCTCGGTGCCGCTGGGGCGGATCAGCACCCGCCCCTGGCCGGCCAATTCGGCCTGCGCGGCCGCTTGGGCCTGTTGGAGGCCCGCATGGGTCGTCCAATCCACGCCAGGGGCGAGGCGGACGTTGAGCAGGGTCTGCGGGAACAGCTGCAAGCCTTCCAAGCGCTGCGCCAGGCTTTGCTGGCTGCGCACACAGGCTTGCAAGACCTGCAAAGCACTCACCAGGCCATCGCCCGTGGTCTGTTTGTCCAGCACCAGCAGGTGGCCCGAGCCCTCGCCGCCCAGCAACCAGCCTCTGTCGGCCAGCACTTCGAGCACATAACGGTCACCGACCTTGGCGCGCTCGAATTGCACGCCACGGCGCTGCAGCGCCACTTCGACGGCCATATTGGTCATCAAGGTGCCCACCGCACCAGGCACGGCCAGACCCCAATCCAGCCGCTCGGCCACCATCAGGTAAAGCAACTCATCGCCGTTGAACAAACGGCCACTGGCATCCACGATTTGCAGGCGGTCGGCATCACCGTCGAGCGCGATGCCCACATCGGCACGGTGCAGCTTGACGGCATCGACCAGGGCCTGCGGGTGAGTGGCTCCCACGCCCTGGTTGATGTTCAGGCCATCGGGCGCGCAGCCGATCGCCACCACATCGGCGCCCAGCTCATGGAAAACCTTGGGCGCGATCTGGTAGGCCGCGCCATGGGCGGCATCCACCACGATCTTGAGGCCACGCAGGGACAGGTGGCTGGGGAAAGTGCTTTTGCAAAACTCGATGTAGCGTCCAGCCGCATCGTCCAAGCGCCGGGTCTTGCCCAGCGCGGCCGAATCCACCCAGGCCGGCGGCTCTTGCAGTGCGGCCTCGACCGCGATCTCCCATTCGTCGGGCAGCTTGCTGCCTTCGGCGCTGAAAAACTTGATGCCGTTGTCTTCAAAAGGGTTGTGGCTGGCGCTGATGACCACGCCCAGGGATGCACGCTGCGCGCGCGTGAGGTAGGCCACCGCCGGGGTGGGCACCGGCCCCAGCAAGAGC
>VEQC01000276.1 GCA_018883455.1 Limnohabitans sp.
CCACGGCCCGGTGCGCGAAGCCTGGTTGGCGGCCTGCCAAAGCGCCGCGCCGCGCCTCCAACGCGTACCCATCAGCGCCGACGATGGCGCCTTGCTCGGCAGCTTAGATTTAAGCGCCACCTTGCAAAGTGGGCACTTGCATTGGCAACGAGGCTTGCTTGCCCAAGCCGATGGCGCCTGGCTCGTGCTGCCCATGGCTGAGCGCGCGCCGCGCGGCCTCCTCGCTCGCCTCACCCAAACAATGGACCAAGGCCACGTGCAAGACGGCCAGGGTCAACGATTGGCCAGCCGCTTCACTCTTGTGGCCATGGACGAGGCTGACCCCGAAGACTCACCCCTGCATGAGAGCCTCCATGTGCGGCTAGCCTTTGCCCTGCAGCTCGATCACGTGCCCTTGCAACTGGCCCAAGCGGCGCCAGCGCTAGACCCCACGCAACTCGCGCAAGTGCGCACCCGACTCGCGCAGCAACGCCAAGTGCAAAGCAGCCTGCGGGCTTTGCTCGAGGTGGCGGCGAGTTTGGGGCTGGGTGATGCGCGACTGCTGCGCCATGCCTGGCGCGTGGCCTGCGTGAGCGCGGCGCTGCGCGGTAGCGCGCCCGTGGACGAGGCCGACCTCACCCGCGCCATTCGCTGCGTGCTCTTGCCGCGCGCGCGCCAGTTCCCCTCCAGTGAGGAAGCCCCACCGGCAGAAGCCCCCACGCCCGAGCCTCCACCCGAGTCAAGCGAGGACGCCACCGATCCCCCGCAGGCGCCCAACCCCGATGAGGCCATGCCCCCGCCCGAGATGCTGCTCGCCGCGAGCTTGGCGAGCCTTCCCCAAGATGTGCTGGATCGTCTGCTGCTCCAAGCCCAGGCCCCACGCGGCCCCTCTGCTGCGGGGCACAGCGGTGAGCTGCGGCGCAGCCTACAACGCGGTCGCCCCTTACCCTCACGCCCGGGGCGACCCAACGACCAAGCGCGGCTTGATGTGCTCGCCACTCTGCGCCACGCCGCCCCGCGCCAGCGCTTGCGCGCGAGTGCCGACCCGGCCAACCCCCGCTTGCAACTGCGCAGCGAAGACTTTCACACCCGCCGCTACCAGCAGCACAGCCCAACCTGTTTAATCTTGGCCCTCGATGCTTCGGGCTCGGCAGCCATGCATCGACTCGCGCAAGCCAAAGGCGCCGTGGAGTTGTTGCTTGCGCAAAGTTATGCCCGGCGCGATCAGGTGTGCGTGATTGGGTTTCGCGGCGCGCGCGCGGAATGCCTCTTGCCCCCCACGCGCTCACTCGTGCGCGCCAAACGCGCCTTGGCCGGTCTGCCCGGTGGCGGTGGCACGCCGCTGGCCAGCGCCCTCGAACTCGCGCTGGTGCAAGCGCAGCGCCTGCGCCGCGATGGCCAAACCCCTTTGCTGGTGGTGCTGAGCGACGGCCGCGCCAACGTGACCCTCGAAGGCCTTGGGGGACGCCAACGCGCCCAAGAAGAGGCCCAAGCCATGGCCAAACGCTGGGCCTACGCCGGACACGCTGCGCTGTGGATTGACACTGCGCCCCAGCCTGAGCCGCTGGCGCAAACGCTCGCCCAATTGCTCCAAGGGCGCTACCTGCCCATGCCGCAAGTGCAATCGCAGCGCTTGGCCGCGGCCATGGATATGGAGCGCCAGGCCTTGTTGCCCTGACCATGCTCGACGCCCTCTACCCCGCACCCGACTGGGAGCGCCAGCGCCACGATTGGCCCCACAGTGCGCACAGCGTGTTCGTGCGCTGCGGTGACATGCGTTGGCATGTGCAGCAAATGGGACAAGGGCCGGCCTTGGTGTTGTTGCACGGTACAGGGGCATCCACCCACACCTGGCGCGACATCCTGCCCTTGCTCGCGCAGGATTACCAGGTGATTGCGATGGATTTGCCCGGGCATGCGTTTAGCAGCCCCCTCCCCCAACAAAGCCCCTCGCTGCCCAACGTCGCACAAGCCGTGCTCGCACTCTTGCGCCAACTGCGCGTGCGACCCGTGGCATGGGTGGGGCATTCGGCGGGTGCGGCCATTGCCGCCCAATGCAACCTCGATCCCCAGTGGCAGCGCGAGGGCGAGAGTGCGCCTCTCATCGCGCTCAACCCCGCTTGGCTACCCATGCCGGGGAGCGCGCGCTGGTTCTACCCCCTAGCGGCGTGGGTGGTCGCACGCAATCCCCTCTCGGGCTGGATCGCGGCCAAACAAGTTCAGCACACGGGCCTCGTGGATCGACTCCTCGCCCAAACCGGCTCGCGCGTGGACGCCACGGGGCGGCGCTGCTACGAATACCTTCTCACCCAACCCGCCCACGCCCGCTATGTGCTGCAACTCATGGCCGCTTGGGATCTGCACCGCTTCGCCCAAACCTTGCCCCAGCTGCGAATGCCCGTGCAAATGCAAATCGGTCTGGCCGACGGCACCATTCCCCCCAAACTCGCCGACCAAGCCCAAGCCCTGCTCCCCCACGCCACCCGCGTGGACTGGCCTACCTTGGGCCACCTCGCGCATGAAGAGAACCCGCAAGGGTGTGTGAAAGCGCTGTCGGATTTCGTGCGCTCAAACCCAAAGCCCTAGAGAGCCGCACTCGCCTGAACCAAGGCCCTGACCTG
>VEQC01000071.1 GCA_018883455.1 Limnohabitans sp.
GGGTTGCACTTAATTGGGGTCAGACCCCAATTTTTTATTTACCGGCAACCCTCGCAAAGCCCGCGCCACGACTGAGTTGGGCAGCGCCAACGCCAATTGGGGTCTGACCCCAATTTAATTTTTACCGGTAGTTGTTGGGGGGAGGGAGAAAAAAAAGGAGGCCGAGGGCCTCCTTTTGGGGTGGGCGCGGGGCCCGGGGATTACTTGGTGTACTTGGTCACGAAGGAGCGGGCGTCGTCGAGCATTTTCTTGCCATCGAAGCCACGCTTGTTCATGTCGGCCACCCACTCGTCGTCCAAGCTGTCGGAGGCTTTCTTCCAGTTCTCCAGTTCGGCTTTGGGGATGACGGTGATGGTGTGTCCACCTGCAATGAGTTTTTCCTTGCCGGGGCCATCGTTGCCCGCTTGGGTCTTGCCAAGGAAGGCAGAGAACTCGCGGCCCGAGTTTTTGTCGATGACTTGCTTGAGGTCAGCCGGCAGGCTGTCGTACTTGGCCTTGTTCATGGGCACCACGAACACCGAGGTGTAGAGGGCGGGCGAGCTGCGGTCGGTCTCGGCGGTGAACTTGGCGAGTTCGTCAATCTTCACGCCGGGGGCGACTTCGTAGGGAATCACCGCGCCGTCAATCACGCCTTTGCTCAAGGCATCGGGCACAGCGGGCACGGGCATGCCCACCGGGGTTGCGCCCATGGAGGCGAGCAGCTTGGTGGTCAGGCGTGTGGGGGCGCGCAGTTTCAAGCCCTTGATGTCGGCCATGGTCTTGATCTGCTTCTTGACGGTGTAGATGTTGCCCGGGCCGTGTACGTGAACGGCAAGCACTTTGACATCCTTGAACTCGTCTTGCGAATAGCGCTCATAGAAGTCCCAAGCGGCGCGGCTGGTGGCCTCGGCGTTGGTCATCATGAAGGGCAGTTCAAACACTTCAATCTTGGGGAAGCGGCCAGCGGTGTAGCCCGGCAGGGTCCAGACCACGTCGGCCACGCCGTCGCGAGCCTGGTCAAAGAGCTGGGCGGGGGTGCCGCCGAGTTGCATGGCCGGATAGATCTGGCACTGCAAACGGTCTTTGGAGTCCTTGGCAATCGCATCGCACCAATCCTTGAGCATCTTGGTGTGCTGGATGGACTGGGGGCCAAGGAAGTGGTGCACTTTGAGCACGATGGGTTGGGCTTGGGCAGCAAGGCCAAAACCCGCCAAGGCCAGGCCAGCAGCCAGGCGCGAAAGAGTGGATTTCATGTCTACAGACTCCGGGAACAATAGAGGGAGCGCGCATGGTAAACCGACCGATTGGTCGGGGAATTTAGGGTAATCCCGAGCCAGCGGCTATCCCCGCGCTTATTCAATGTCGACCAAGTGCACGCCAAAGGCGTTTTGCCGGGCATCGTCAAAATAGCGCCGCAAGGTCTCGCGCACGGTTCGAAACGCGAGCTCTTCCCACGGGATTTCGTCTTCCGCAAAGAGGCGGGCCTCCAGGGTTTCGTGTCCGGGGTCGAAGCGGTCGCTCAGCAGCCGCGCCCGGTAAAAGAGGTGCACTTGGCCCACCCGCACCACGTTGAGCAGGGCAAAGAGGCCTTCGAGCTCGAACTCGGCCCCGGCTTCTTCCACCGTCTCGCGGGCCGCGCCGTCGGCCACGGTTTCACCCAGCTCCATAAAGCCCGCGGGCAGGGTCCATTTGCCCCAGCGCGGCTCGATGTTGCGCTTGCACAGCAACACCTTGCCCTGCCAAATGGGCACCGTGCCCACCACGTTGAGCGGGTTCTCGTAGTGAATGGTCCGGCAAGCCGGGCAGACGGCACGCTCGCGCGTGTCGCCATCATCGGGCACGCGATACGTGACCGCCTCGCCGCACTGCTTGCAATGGCGAATCAGGGGGCGCGTGAGCATCAGCGCACGCGCACGCGCAGTTCGCCCAAACCCGCGACGTGACCTTCCATCAGGTCGCCCGAGACCACCGCTGCCACGCCCTCGGGCGTGCCGCTGTAGATCAAATCGCCGGGCTGCAGCGTCCACGCCGCGGAGAGGTGTTCAATGGTCTCGGCAATGTTCCAGATGAGCTTGTCGATCGAGCTGTGCTGGCGCGCTTGGCCGTTCACATGGAGGGCAATGGCCGCGTGCGCAATGTCGCCCGCTTGTTCCTTGGGCGTGATGGGCCCGATGGGCGCGCTCAAGTCAAAGGCTTTGCCAATGCACCAAGGGCGGCCTTGTTTTTTCATTTCGCCTTGGAGGTCGCGCCGCGTCATGTCCAAACCCACGGCATAGCCATAAACGTGCTCAAGGGCCTGCGCGGCAGGAATGTTCTGGCCCCCTTTGCCAATGGCCACCACCAGCTCGATTTCATGGTGCAAGTCGCGTGTGAGGCTAGGGTAGGGGATCTCGCCGGTCTGGCCAGCTTCCACCACCACCAAGGCGTCGGCGGGCTTGAGGAAGAAAAAGGGCGGTTCGCGGCCGGTAAAGCCCATTTCCTTGGCGTGTTCAACATAGTTGCGGCCCACGCAGTAAATGCGGTGGACCGGAAAGCGCTCGCCACGGCCCAGCACCGGGACGGAGACCACGCTGGGTGGGTTGAAGAGGTAGGTCATGCAAAAATCCAATCGGAGAGGCACTGCAAAACCCAGAGTCTACCGGTCTTGGCGTATGCTTGCGTTATGAAACTCCACAACTACTTCCGTTCCTCTGCGTCGTTTCGGGTGCGCATTGCGCTCGAGCTCAAAGGCCTGCCCTACGAGTACCTCTCCGTTCACCTGCCCAAGGGCGCGCAAAACGCCCCGGAATTCGTGGCGCTCTCGCCCGACCACCTGGTGCCCGTGCTCGAAGACGGCGCGAACAAACTCACGCAGTCCATGGCCATCATCGAGTACCTCGATGAAACCCACCCCGAGCCCGCCCTCCTGCCAGCCGACGCGCTCGGCCGCGCGCGGGTGCGTGCGCTCGCGCAGTCCATCGCCTGCGAAATCCACCCTCTCAACAACCTGCGCGTGCTCAAGTACCTGGTGGGCACGCTGCAAGTGTCGGAAGAGGCGAAAAACACCTGGTACCGCCACTGGGTGCGCCAAGGTCTCGAAGCGTTTGAACAACAACTCGCCAAGAGCCCCGCAGGGCGTTTCTGCCATGGGGACACCCCCACCCTGGCCGATTGCTGTCTGGTGCCGCAAATCTTCAACGCGCGCCGCTTTGACACCCCGCTCGACGGCCTGCCGCGGGTGATGGCCGTTTTTGACGCCTGCATGGCTTTGCCCGCCTTCCAAAAGGCGCAACCCACATCCTGCCCGGACAACGAGTGAGCCCGCTGCCGCTGTGGCCGCTCGGCTGGGTGCCCCCAGCCGGCGTGGCCGCAGCCTGCACCACCCGCGAGGGGGGCGTGAGCCTCGCGCCCTACGACGCCTTGAATTTGGGCGACCACGTGGGGGACGACCCCGAGCGTGTCGCGCAAAACCGTGCGCGTCTCGCGGCCACCCTCGGCGTGCGCCCCGTCTTTCTGCAACAAGTGCATGGCACGGCGGTGCTTCATTTGACGGCCGACACGCCCGATGGGCTCACCGCCGACGCGAGCTGGACCGCCACGCCCGCGTTGGCCTGCACGATTCTGGTGGCCGACTGCTTGCCGGTCTTGCTGGCCGATCGCCAAGGCCGAGCCGTGGGCGCGGCGCACGCGGGCTGGCGCGGTCTCGCCCAGGGCGTGTTGCCCGCCACGGTCGAGGCCATGTGCGCGGGGGCTGGGCTAGCCCCCGACGATGTGTGCGCATGGCTCGGACCCTGCATTGGCCCCACGGCTTTTGAGGTGGGGGCCGAGGTGCGCGCTGCGTTTGTCGAGAAGAACAGCGCTTGGGCCGCGCATTTTCAGCCGCTGGCGCAAGCCGAAAAATACAGGGCCGATTTGCCGGCCCTCGCGGCTGCGCAACTGCGTCAACTCGGGGTGCGAACGATCGCGGGCAATGCGGGCGAGCCCGAATGGTGCACTGTCTCGCAGCCCTCAGTGTGGTTCTCGTTCCGCCGCAGCCGGGGCGCCACCGGGCGTTTCGCGGCGGGCATTTGGCGCAGCCTCTGAGGCGGCCTCGGCAAGTGCGCGCGCACGCCGCCGCGCGGGTGTGCCCAAGATGTAACCGATCACCACAATCGGTAAAACACCATAAAGCGCAAAGGTCATGAGCGCCCCCAGTATGGAACCCACGGGGCTCACTGCTTCGGCAATGGCCATCATGAGCGCAACATAAAACCAGGCAATGAGCACGAGGTACATACGGGTTTCCGATAGGACTTGATGTCTGTCAGTAAATCGAAGGGAATTGGCTGACATACTACGGTATTGATGACTATCCCATTTGTTTGGAGACTATTTCCATGAGCCAGAAACCCGCAGACCCTTGGGCCCAAGCCAGCCAAGCCATGCAAAATAGCCTCAGTGAGGGGTGGTCCAAGGCGGTGACGTCCATGCAGTCCATGCTCGGTCAAGGCGGCGCACCCAAACTCGAGTTCTCTCCCCAAAAACTCGAAGCCTTGCAAAGGGAATACATGGCCGAAGCCACGCGCCTGTGGAACGAGAGCTTGCAAGGCGCGCCCAAACTGCCCGATCGACGCTTCTCGGGCGAGGCATGGTCGAGCAACCCCCTGGCCACTTACGCCGCCGCCGCCTATTTGCTTAACACCCGCGCCATGATGGGCTTGGTCGATGCCGCAAATACCGACCCCAAAACCAAGGCCCGCCTGCAGTTTGCCGTTGAGCAATGGGCCGCCGCAGCGGCGCCGAGCAACTACCTCGCCTTCAACGCCGAAGCGCAGAAGAAAGCCATCGACACGAAGGGCGAGAGCATTGCCAAGGGCGTGCAAAACCTGCTCCATGACATTCAGCAAGGCCATGTGTCCATGACCGACGAGAGCCTCTTTGAGGTGGGCCGCAATGTGGCCACCACCGAGGGGCAGGTGGTTTACGAGAACGAGTTCTTCCAACTCATCGAGTACAAGCCTTTGACGGCCAAGGTCTACGAGCGGCCTTTCCTGCTCATCCCACCTTGCATTAACAAGTTCTATATCCTGGACTTGCAGCCCACCAACTCCTTCATTCGCTATGCCGTGAGCCAGGGGCAGCGCACGTTTGTCGTGAGCTGGCGCAACCCCGACGCCTCACTCGCCCAAACCACTTGGGACGATTACATCGAAGACGTCGCGATTCGCGCCATTGACGTGGTGCGCGAGATCTCTGGCGCCAAACAAATCAACGCGCTGGGCTTTTGCGTGGGGGGCACCATCCTCTCCAATGCGCTCGCCGTGCTCGCCGCGCGCAAGCAAAAGCCGGTGGCCGCGGCCACCTTCCTCACCACCCTCATCGATTTCAGCGACACCGGTGTGCTCGACGTTTTCATTGACGAAAACTTCGTGAAGTTTCGCGAGATGCAGTTCGCCAAGGGCGGCCTCATGGCGGGCAAGGACATGGCCTCGACCTTCAGCTTCCTGCGCCCCAACGATTTGGTCTGGAATTACGTGGTGGGCAACTACCTCAAAGGCGAGACGCCGCCGCCCTTTGATTTGCTCTACTGGAACAGCGACTCGACCAATCTGCCCGGCCCCATGTACGCCTGGTACCTGCGCAACACCTACTTGGAGAACAACCTCATCAAACCCGGTGTGACCCAGGTCTGTGGCGAGCGCATTGATTTCCGCAAAGTGGACATTCCCCTCTACATCTACGCCTCGCGGGAAGATCACATCGTGCCCATTGGCGGCGCTTACGGCACCACCCAAGTCTTCCCTGGCAACAAGCGCTTCGTGATGGGGGCTTCGGGCCATATCGCCGGCGTCATCAACCCGCCTGAGGCGAAGAAGCGCTCGCACTGGATTGGCCCGGCCAACCAGTTCCCGAAGAAGGTGGACGATTGGATCGCCAAGGCCAAAGAGCACGCGGGCAGCTGGTGGCCCGATTGGGCCGCTTGGCTCAAGAGCCACGGGGGCAAACAGATTCCCGCACCCAAATCCTATGGCAACCGCACACATCGCCCCATCGAGGCCGCGCCCGGGCGCTATGTCAAGGCCAAAGCGCACTGACAGGCACTTTCGCGATCGGTTGTAATAGAGCCGTTTCGATCAGGAGAAAAAAATGGAAGATATCGTCATCGTTTCAGCCGCTCGCACCGCCGTGGGCAAGTTTGGCGGCTCGCTCGCCAAAGTCGCTGCCACCGAGCTCGGCTCGATCGTGATTCGTGAAGCCCTTGCCCGCGCCAAGGTCGATCCCGCGCAAGTGGGGGAGATCATCATGGGCCAGGTGCTCGCCGCTGGCGTGGGCCAAAACCCCGCCCGCCAAGCCCTCATGAAGGCCGGTGTGCCCAAGGAGGTGCCCGCCCTCACCATCAATGCCGTGTGTGGCTCGGGCCTCAAGGCCGTCATGCTCGCTGCGCAGGCGGTGGCCTGGGGCGATAGCGAAATCGTGGTGGCCGGCGGCCAGGAGAACATGAGCGCATCCCCCCACGTCTTGCTCGGCTCGCGCGACGGCCAGCGCATGGGCGATTGGAAGATGATCGACAGCATGATCGTCGATGGCCTGTGGGACGTCTACAACCAGTACCACATGGGCATCACCGCCGAGAACGTGGCCAAGGCCCACGGCATCACGCGCGACATGCAAGATGCACTGGCCCTCGCGAGCCAGCAAAAGGCTGCGGCCGCGCAGGACGCAGGCAAGTTCAAAGACGAAATCGTGGGCGTGAGCATTCCCCAACGCAAGGGCGACCCCATTGTGTTTGACAGCGACGAATACATCAACAAAAAGACCAACGCCGAAGCCCTCGCGGGGTTGCGTCCGGCCTTTGACAAGGCGGGCTCGGTCACGGCCGGGAATGCCTCGGGCATCAATGACGGCGCCGCTGCGGTGGTGGTCATGTCGGCGCGCAAAGCCGCCGCGCTCGGTCTCACCCCGCTCGCGCGCATCGCCTCCTTCGGCACCTCGGGCCTCGACCCCGCCACCATGGGCATGGGCCCCGTGCCGGCCTCGCAAAAGGCCCTGGCCCGCGCGGGTTGGAAGGCCGCCGATGTGGACCTCTTTGAGCTCAACGAAGCCTTCGCGGCCCAAGCCTGCGCGGTGAACAAAGCGCTCGACATCGATCCCGCCAAGGTCAACGTCAACGGCGGCGCGATCGCCATTGGCCACCCCATCGGGGCCTCGGGCTGCCGCATCTTGGTCACCCTGCTGCACGAGATGCAGCGTCGCAACGCCAAGAAGGGCTTGGCGGCGCTGTGCATCGGTGGCGGCATGGGCGTCTCTCTCACCCTCGAGCGCTGAGCGCCCTCAGCCTCGCATCCAGATTCCAAACTGCACTCATACATAAAGGAGACATCACATGAGTCAAAAAGTAGCCTACGTCACGGGTGGCATGGGCGGTATTGGTACCGCCATTTGCCAACGCTTGCACAAAGACGGGTTCAAAGTCATCGCTGGCTGTGGCCCGACCCGCGACTTCAAGAAGTGGCTCGACGAGCAAAAAGCGCTGGGCTACACCTTCTACGCTTCGGTGGGCAATGTGAGTTCCTGGGAATCGACGGTCGAGGCCTTTACCCAAGCCAAGGCCGAGCACGGTCCGATCGATGTGCTCGTTAACAACGCCGGCATCACGCGTGACCGCATGTTCCTCAAGATGACGCGCGAGGACTGGGACGCCGTGATCGACACCAACCTCAACTCCATGTTCAACGTCACCAAGCAAGTGGTGGGCGACATGGTCGAGCGGGGCTGGGGCCGCATCGTGCAAATCTCCTCCGTCAACGGGGAGAAAGGCCAAGCAGGGCAGACCAACTACTCCGCCGCCAAGGCCGGCATGCACGGCTTTACCATGGCGCTGGCGCAAGAGCTCGCGAGCAAAGGCGTGACGGTCAACACCGTGAGCCCGGGCTACATCGGCACCGACATGGTTCGCGCCATCCGCCAAGACGTGCTCGACAAAATTGTCGCGACCATCCCGGTCAAGCGTCTGGGCACGCCGGAGGAGATTGGCTCCATCGTCGCCTGGCTCTCGGGCGAGGAGTCCGGTTTCACCACCGGCGCCGACTTCTCCTGCAATGGCGGCTTGCACATGGGCTGAGGCGTTCACGCCCCAAGCCTCAGGGCTCCCACGCGGGAGCCCTTTTTTTTGAGATTGGCGATAATCGAGGCCTCATGCCTGAATCTGTCTCCGCGCCCTGGCGCGTCTCGGTCGCCCCCATGATGGATTGGACCGATCGCCACTGTCGCTTCTTTCATCGTCTGCTCACGCGTCATACCCGTCTCTACACCGAGATGGTGACCACCGGTGCCTTGCAGCACGGCGATCTCACGCGCCACTTGCGCTTCAACCCCGAAGAGCACCCGGTGGCCTTGCAGGTGGGGGGGAGCGAACCGCAGGCCCTCGCCCATGCCGCACGGCTGGCCCAGCAGTGGGGCTATGACGAGATCAACCTCAATTGCGGCTGCCCGAGCGAGCGCGTGCAGCGCGGCGCGTTTGGCGCTTGCCTCATGAATGAGCCGGCCACCGTGGCCGATGGCGTCAAAGCCATGCGCGACGCCACCGATTTGCCCGTGACAGTGAAGCACCGCATTGGCGTGGACCGCGTCGAGTCATACGACTTCGTGCGCGACTTCGTGGGGCAGGTGAGCGAGGCCGGTTGCGAGGTCTTCATCGTGCACGCGCGCAACGCCTGGCTCGAAGGCTTGAGCCCCAAAGAAAACCGCGAAATTCCCCCGTTGCGCTACGAACTTGTTTACCAACTCAAGCGCGACTTCCCCGCGCTCACGGTGGTGATCAATGGCGGCATCACGGACAACGCGCAAATCGACGCGCATTTGCAGCACGTGGACGGGGTGATGCTCGGCCGCGAGGCCTATTACCGCCCCTGGCTCATGACCGCCTGGGACCAGCGCTACCAAGGCGCGGCCAGCGCTGCGCTGCCCACACCAGAAGCCATTGAAGACGCCATGGTGGACTACATGGAGCGTGCCCATGCCGAGGACGGTTGCCCCTGGTACGCCATCGCCCGCCACATGCTCGGCCTCTACCACGGCCAGCGGGGCGCGCGCCTGTGGCGTCAGACCTGGAGCGACCACCGCTTAAAACCCCTGCCGCCGCGCGAGGTGCAAGCCCTGGCCCACGCCGCCCGCCTGCGTGGGGCTGCGGCACCGGTGCCCACCGATGCCTGAGACCCGCACCCCCGCCACCACCGAACGCTTGGCCCTCTTCATGAGTTGGCTCACGCCACTCTTGTGGACGGCCAACCTCTGGGCCGCGCGCACCTCGCCTGGCGTGGTCGAGCCCAACACGCTGGCGCTGGGGCGCTGGCTCATGGCGGGCTTGGTGCTCGCTTGGTTCTGCCGCGGCGAGCTCTGGGCGCATCGCCATGTCCTGCGCCGCAAGGCCTGGCACTACCTGGTGCTGGGGGCCTTGGGTATGTGGATTTGTGGGGCCTGGGTGTACCTCGCCGGTCACACCACGGGGGCCATGAACATCTCGCTCATCTATGCCGCTTCACCCGTGATGATTGTGCTGGGCTCGGCGTATTGGCTGGGCGAGTCGCTCGGCTGGCGCAAGGGGCTGGGCGTGGCCATGGCGCTCACGGGCGTGGTGCACGTGGTGGTGCAGGGCGCTTGGGAGCGTCTGGCGAGTTTCCAACTCGTGCCGGGCGACTTGTGGGTGTTCGCCGCTGCAGTGGCCTGGGCCGCTTACTCCCTCTTGCAGCGCGGCTGGCACCACATGCCCTCGGCCACGGCGCAACTCGCCGCCAACAGCTTGGCTGGCTCACTCGTGCTGCTGCCCTTTGCCGTTTTGGAGCTGGCCGACCCCAACACGCCGCCCTTGAGCACCACCGCCTTCATTCTGATGGGGGTGACCGCCGTCATTCCGGGTTTGGGCGCGTACTGGATTTATGGCTGGACCTTGCGCGTGCTCGGTGCCTCTCGGGTGTCGGTCACCATGTACTTGGGGCCACTCTACGCCGCAGTCATGGCCTGGGGCATTTTGGGTGAGCCACTCGCTTGGCACCACTTCTGGGGCGCGGTGTTGATTTTGAGTGGCGTGGGCATTGCCATGTCGCCACGCCGTGCGGCAGCGGGGCAGCCGAGCCCTGGCACGCCAGCGGGCCCCGTGAGCCCTGCCTCTGAGACAAGCCCCACCGAAACAGAGGCCCAGAAACAGGCCGACGAGCGCGCCTCAAGGCGCTAGGCGTCCCCTCACGCCCATGAGCGGTGGGCGCGTCAATGCGCCGCTTCGAGCCCGCTCGCGAAATGCGCCCGCATGCCCGCGCTCGCGGCTGTGGCGTCGCGGTTGAGCAAGGCCTGCACGATGGCGGCGTGCTCTTGCAAAGATTCTTCCACCCGCCCGCGCTTGAAGAGCGAGTGGTGGCGATTGAGCTTCATCACCTTGCGCAAGTCATCCACCATTTGCAAGCGCCACCGGTTGTCGGCAATTTCCAATAAGCGCAGGTGGAATTGTTCGTTGAGCATGAAAAACCGCTCGCGGTGCCCGACCACCGACACCAGCTCTTGGTGCAGGGCTTGCAGTTCGGTGAGTTCTTCCGCCGTGGCCTGCGTGGCCACCGCCGCAGCGGCATCCGACTCCAGCAGGGCGAGGAGGTGGTAGACGTCGCGCAGGTCTTTCTCATTCACCTCAGTCACATACGCCCCCCGGCGTACTTTCATGGTGACCAAGCCTTCCGAGGCCAGCACCTTCAGCGCTTCGCGCAAGGGGGTGCGGCTGATGCCGTATTCCTCGGCCAGCCGCGTCTCGTCAATCCAGCTCCCCGGCGCGAGCTCGCGCGCGTAAATCCGCTCACGCAAGCGTTCGGCCACCGCTTCATAAAGCGGTCTGGGGGCGAGGGGCAGGGCACTCATGCGGTGAATTGTAAGCCAAAAGAAAATTTTGTATCCATAATTATGAATGATAGAATGCCCAAAGTGAAGCAAAAGCAGGGAAAATCCCTTGATCTTGGAAGGTATCCATATGAGCGACCGTGCTGAATTCAAACAAGCCAGTCTGGAAGATTGGCACAAGGCTGCCGCCAAATCGGCCCCCGGTGGTGACGTCGCGGCCCTCAACTGGCTCACACCCGACGGCATCGTGGTCAAGCCGCTCTACACCGCGGAGGACACGGCCAGCCTGCCCCACGCCAACACCTTGCCGGGCTTTGAGCCTTTCCTGCGCGGCCCGCAAGCCACCATGTACGCCGTGCGTCCCTGGACCATTCGCCAGTACGCCGGTTTCTCCACCGCCGAAGAATCCAACGCCTTCTACCGCCGCGCGCTCGCCGCGGGCGGGCAGGGCGTCTCGGTGGCCTTTGACCTCGCCACCCACCGGGGGTATGACTCCGATCACCCC
>VEQC01000072.1 GCA_018883455.1 Limnohabitans sp.
ATATTGCAATTGGCCCTGTGCTGCTGGGCGCGGCCAAACCCGTCCATATCCTGACGGCCAGCACCACCGTTCGGCGTATCGTCAACATGACAGCCCTGACTGTCGCGGATGCGAATGCGGGGCGTTAAGTATTTGTTTTTTCAGTAAATAGCAACTCTATTTCTCCATCCCAAAAACCCTTCAGTGCACGGAGGGCTTGGGGAATGGCTTGCGCTTTTGGGCGGGCTCGGGCACAATCACGGCTTTGAAATCGCGGGTTAACCCGAGGATTTCTTTTCCACCCCGTTTTTTCCCAACCCAAGCGAAATAGGCAATGCATATGCCGCTGCGTTCTGTTAAGACCAACATCGTCCAATCGATCCGCGCCTTCCGTGTTCAGGATTTGCAGGAAGCTGCGCAGGCTTTGGGCCATCACTTTTTGTACGCCAATTTGGCCCAAGCCCAGAGCAAACAGGACATTCTGGACAAAATTGCCCAAGAATTCACCTTTCCCGCCCAAGCCAGCAAGAATTTTGACGCGTTGTATGACGGCATGACCGACCCCCTGCACAAGTCAGGACCGCAACCCGGTTTCATCGTGGTGCTCGAGCACATCCCGGCACACGCCAAGTTTGACAAGGAAGCCCGCGAGCAATTGCTGGACATCTTCCGCGAGGCGGCCGACTACTGGTCAGACCGTAAGGTACCTTTCCGCTGCTTCTACAGCTTCTCCGTAGCCCGTGCGCCCTCTGGTGAGCGTGCCGCGGCTGAAATTGAAGGTCTGGAAGGTTTGGAAGAGGGCGAAAAGATGCCCACCGACAAGCTCGTGGATGTCTCCCCCCTCGCTTTGCGCATGAGCAGCCCCTTCAACGCGGGCTACTGGCTTACCGCCGCCTAAAGCGCGCGGGCGAGCGCGACGTATTCGGCGACGGGCACTTCCTCGGCCCGTCGTTGCACATCAAAAGCGCCCGTAAAACCGCGAGCCTCTAACCATTTTCCCAAGGTATGCCGCAACAACTTGCGGCGTTGGCTAAAGGCGATTTGCACCAACTCGCCCAAGCGACGCGTGTCCTGCAAAGGGGGCTCTGCCAGTGGCACCATGCGCACGACGGCGCTCATCACTTTGGGCGGTGGCTCAAAGGCCTCGGGTGGGACATCCAATAAAGACTCCATGGCGTAGCGCCATTGCAGCATGACGCTCAAGCGGCCGTAGGCGGCCGTACTGGGTTCGGCCACCATGCGCTCGACCACCTCTTTTTGCAGCATGAAGTGCTGGTCGGCGATGAGCGGCGCGAACTCGAGCAAATGAAAAAGGATGGGTGAAGAAATGTTGTAGGGCAAATTGCCCACCACCCGAAGGCGCCCGGAGGGGGGCTTGAGGGTGGCGAAGTCCACTCGGAGGACATCCGCTTCCACCACCTGCAAATGCGGGTGCGCACGCAAACGGGCCGCGAGGTCGCGGTCAAGCTCGATCACCGTCAGTCGCCCGAGCCGCTCGACCAGTGGTTGCGTCATGGCGCCGAGTCCGGGGCCGATCTCCACCATCGCATCCCCAGCGTGTGGGGCAATGGCGCGCACAATGGCGTCGAGTGCGGGGCCGTCTTGTAAAAAGTGCTGGCCGAAGCGTTTGCGAGCTTGGTGTTTCAAGGTCAGGGACTTATTGCGGGGGTTCGCGCAGTTCCACATAAACACGCGCGCGTTGCTCTTGGGCCCACTCGGCATAGGTGGCGTCAAAGCGTTGGGCCCGAAGGGCATTGCGCACGGATTCACGCAACTCCGCTTCGCTGATGGGCGCTTGTCGGCGCGCCAGCACTTGAATCAGGTGCACGCCAAAGCGGCTCACCACCGGGTCGGAGACGACGCCGGGGGTGAGTTGATCCATGACTTGTTCGAACTCGGGCACGAACATGCCTGGCGCAATCCAACCGAGATCGCCGCCTTGCGTCGCGCTGCCGTCTTGTGAGTACTCACGTGCGAGTTGGGCAAAGTCGGCGCGCCCGGCGTCGATGGCTTGTTTGAAACTCAGCAATTGCGCCCGCGCTTGGTTGATGTTCATGCTTCCCCCTTGACGCAACAGGATGTGGCGCACCCGGGTTTCGTTGGTGGTGAGCGTGGCGCTGCCGCGTCGCTCAAGCACGCGCAAGATGTGCAGGCCCGCACCTGAGCTCAACACCTCGGTGAGTCCGCCCACGGGAAGGTTGCGCACGGCATCGGCAAACAAGCTGGGGTAGCGCTCCAGGGTGCGCAAACCCATGCGACCACCCTGTTCCCGCTCTGGGCCCTGCGAGCGCGCGCGCGCAAGCGCGGCGAAGTCGGCGCCGTTTTGGAGTTGTTGCAGCGTCTCGCGCGCCTGCGCCTGGATACGGTCGCGCTCGGCAGGACTGGCGTTTTCGGGGATCGGCCAGAAAATGTGGCCAAGGTCAAACTCAGGGTTTTGGTTGGCCAGCGCCAGTTTGCGGGCTTGGAAAGCCTGCTCGACTTCGGCGGGACTGATCACGATGCGACCGGGCACCATTCGCTCGGCCAGACGGCGAACCTGTTGATCGCGCCAAGCGAGTTGGCGTGCGGCCGTGGCGCTGATGCCACGCGCCGCCGCGCGGCTTTGCAATGCCTCCGGTGTGAGGCCCAATTGCCCCGCCACACTGCCAAAGGCTTGGTCGAGTTCATCCGCACTCGGATCGCGATCGCTCACGCGGGAGAGTTCATAGAGCACCCGATCCACAATGACTTGATCGAGCGTGCTGCGCAGTTCTGCCGGCGTCGGGTTGGGGGCGGGCAAATTGGCGAGCAAGGCACGCCAGCGCGCGGTGAGTTGCACCTCGAGATTGGTGATGGGTTCGGACTCGACCACCGCGACGATGTAGTCGCGTGCCAGCGCCACGGGGCCCATCATCACGAGCGCCAGTGCCAGCCCAAGCGCCCGCAAACCATTTGAAAGTGGAGTCATCATCACCATCCATCGTAATTGCCGAAACGGCTGGGTTCGACCACCGTGCCGCGCAAAGGCTGGTAACGCGGTACGTGGGTGCGAATGGAGCCGAGGGCGTTGGTACCGACGCGCGAAAAGCCCACAAACTCGAGCTGAAACAGCAAACGTTTGCGCGCCACGCCTTCGGCCACCATCAGCTGCTCTGTGACCACCCGGCCCAACCAGCATCCGGCATCGTATTCGAAACCCAATACGGCTTCGACCAAACGACGATCCACACCACTGTAGTTCAACCTCCCCACACTGTACCAGCGTCCGTCGCCCAAACCGCGTCCCTCGCCTTTGGCGGCATCGCTCTGGCCCCAGAGGTCATTCAGTGGCCACTGCCAGCCCATATCGAGTTGGCGCGACGGTAGTTGACCCGATTCGCCATTTTGGCTGCGCATGGCCGCCGAAATGACCCGGTAGGGCGTTGGGCTATACCGCCCGCCCATGGTACGACGCAAATAGGCCCCCGTACTGGGGTTGTATTGCACGGCACCCTCAACAGCCCACTGGGGGGTCAAGCTCAGGCCCCCCGCCACCAAGAGGTCATTGAGGCCGGATTTGGCCGGGGTGTCGGTCGGCAGGAGGGTGACGCGCTCGTCGCGCAAGCGTAAACGCTGCGCAACGGCCAAGCGGGCGGCTTCACCGCCACTGGCGGGGTCGATGAGACGCGTGGTCAAACCCAAGGTGACCATTTGCGTGTCAGAGATGCGGTCATACCCACCAAAAGTGTTCTCCGTGAAGATGGAGGCAAAGTTGTAGGCGTTATTGCCCGAATCGTAATTGGGCAAGTAGCTCTGGGCTTGGTAAGGCGTCTGAACGTAGAACAGCCGTGGCTCAAGGGTTTGTCGCCAGCCCCGGTCAAACCACTGCAAAGCGCGCTCCAGCGTGGCCCCGGTGTCGAGGCTGAAGGTGGGAATGGTCATGGCCGCTTGGGTCACGCCTTGGCCAGCCAGGGGGCCGTCAAACTGGTACTGGCGTGAGACCGTTTGAAACTTCGGCGTGAGGTAGCCGTAGGGTGTGGCGAAGGGGCGGCTCACTTGCAACACGCCCACAGCGCGGCTGCCATTGCAGTTGATCGCGTCAGTTTCACAGCTGGTGAGGCGACGCGATTCAAAGCGCGTGAGCTGGCCCTCGACGCTGAACTCCAAGCCACTCGCATTGCCCTGCCGCCAGCGTGCTTGGACTTGGGGCACGCGGTCAAAGGGCGGGGCAATGTAATTGGTCACGGGGTTGGCCAGGTCTTGCAAGGTTTGCCAGCGCTGAACCAAGAAGCGGGTGGAGAACTGGTTGTCGCTCCAGCGCAAGTCGATGTCGTTGGAGAGCAATCGGTTGACAGAACTGTTGACGACGGCAAAGTCTTTCCAGTAATCGTCATCGCTCACGCGATTGAGGTTCATGCTCAGTCCCAAAGTGCCCCCAGCCACCTGCGGGTTGAGCACGCCCTGGTGGCGAAACTGCACGCCCCAGCGCTCGCGCTGGCGCAATTGGTCCTTGTCCATCCAGTCGGCACGCAGGCTGCCGCCAAACGGCAAGTCAGGCGCTGCGCGCTCCAAGTAGCGGAATTCGCCGGCTGCACGCAACCCGCGACGGCTCCAGTAAGTGGGCCAGAACGTCAGATCGCGGTTGGGGGCGAGGTTCCAGTAAAAGGGTTGGGTGACTTCAAGCCCCCCGATGTTGTCGATGCCAATATTGGGTGGAAGAAAGCCGGTCTTGCGACCCTCGTCGAGCGGAAAGTCGATCGGGGGCAGGGGCACCAGGGGCTTGCCTTTGAAGACCAAGCGACCCCCTTCGGCACGGCCGATGTTGCGATCGGTATCGAGCGTCACGCGATCGGCTTTGAAGAGCCAGTCGGGCATCCAGTCTGGGGTTCCATCGCGCTTGCAGGTGGTGATCTCGGCTTTTTTGAGCACCATGCGTGCGCTGTCGAGAAACGTCATCTCCTGCGCTTGGCCATGCATCCCATTGCGCAGCAGTTGAAGTTTGGGTTGGGTGAAAAACCCCTCGTAGGTGTCAAGCTGCAAATCCAGCGACTGACCACTGAAGACATTTCCGCTGCGGTAGACCGTCACGCCACCGTCGGCGCGAAGCCGCTCTTGATCGCCCTCGTAGCGCAAACGATCCGCGCGCAGTGACAAATCGCCTTTGCGCAAACGCGCATCGCCTTCAATTTGGGTGGTGTTGTTGGCGTCGCGACGGATTTGCTCGCCCATCAGAAACAGCGGCAAGTCTTGGCGCTCCGGCGCCGTAATCCGCTCTTGCAGGGCGGGGCTGGCTTTGAGGCGCAACTCTGGCTCAGGGGCTTGCGCACTCGCGAGGCTCACCCCGGCGCACAACGCCAGGCCCCAGAGGGGGGGCGAGGATGCACGAGGGGGTGAAAACCGGTTCATGGGGGCGAGGCGGGGAGCACGAGCGAAGGGTTTGTAAAATTTGAATTATCCATGAGCCCTTCTTCACCCCCTCCCCTGACTTGGTTGGACCCCTCACGTGAGCAAGCTTTCTGGCGTTGGCTCCACGATCTGGCCCCACAACAAGGGCTCGACCCCGCCGGTGTCGTGCTCGCCAATGCCGATGCGAGCTTTCGCCGCTACCTACGCGTGCCCTTGCGGGCCGGCGGCGAGCGCATCATCATGGACGCGCCGCCCGACAAAGAAAATTGCCAACCTTTTGTGGCGGTGGCACGTCTCATGGGTGAAGCGGGTGTGCGTGCGCCACAGGTTTTGGCCTGGGACGAGGCGCAGGGCTTCATGCTGCTGGACGATTTAGGGCGCGACACGCTGATGGCGCGCTTACAGCCCGAGGACGCCTACGCCAACTTGCCCGCATTCGTGCAAGCCATCGATGCGCTTTTGACTTGGCAGCAAGCGAGTCGCCCGGGCGTTTTGCCGCCCTATGACGAGGCGCTTTTGCGACGCGAGTTGTCGCTCTTTCCGGATTGGTACCTCGGGCAGCACCGCCAGTGTGTCCTCACCCCCGCGCAAATGCAGGTCTGGCAAAAGACTTGCGACGCGATCGTGCAGCGCAACCTGGCTTCGCCCTCGGTGTATGTGCACCGTGATTTCATGCCCCGCAACCTGATGGTGAGCGACAACCCGGCGGACCCACGCCTGGGGGTGCTGGACTTTCAAGACGCGGTGTATGGGCCCGTGACCTACGACATCGCCAGCTTGCTGCGCGACGCCTTCATCAGCTGGGATGAGGAATTCGTGCTCGAAGTCACCATTCGGTATTGGGAGCGCGCGCGGCGCATTGGCCTGCTCGATCACGAGGGGTGGTCGGAAGATTTTGGTGAATTCTGGCGGGCGGTGGAGTGGATGGGTTTGCAGCGCCACCTCAAAGTGGCCGGTATTTTTGCGCGGCTGACGCTGCGCGATGGCAAGCCCAAATACTTGGCCGACGCGCCTCGGTTTTTGCATTACATCCGGTCCACCGCGAGGCGCTACCGCGAGTTGGGTCCCTTGCTAAAGCTACTCGACGCCATTGAGGGCACCGACGAGGTGAGCGGCTACGCCTTTGGGCGGCTCTGACATGGCCGCGCCGCGCATTTACTGCCCGAGCACCCTCCAGACGGGTGAGACCTTGACCTTGCCCGCGGAAGCTGCCCGTCATGTGCAAGTGTTGCGCCTGCAGCCGGGCGATGCGCTCACCCTCTTCAATGGCACGGACGCGCAATGGGCGGCGGTGGTGACCCAAATGGGCCGGCGCGATGTGGCGGTGACGGTGGGGGCGGCGCAGCGCGTCTCTCGTGAGGCCGCTCGCGCCGTACATCTTTGGGTGGGCATGCCCGCCAATGAACGCATGGACTGGCTGGTGGAGAAAGCCACCGAGTTGGGCGTGGCGCGCATCACGCCGCTGGTGACCGCCCGCACGGTCCTGCGCCTCTCGGGCGAGCGGGCGCAGAAGCGCCAAGCGCATTGGCAAGCCATTGCCGTGGCGGCTTGCGAGCAATGTGGCCGCAACCAACTGCCGGTGATCGATCCGCCCCAGAGTCTGACCGAAGCCCTCGCGGGCCTGGCGGCGGGACCGACGCGCTGGGTGCTGGATGTTTCCGAAGATGCGCAGCCCTGGGCCCACCGTCAAGCGGATTTGCGCGCACCAACCCCGGTGGTGGTTCTCAGTGGGCCCGAAGGCGGCTTGGATGCGCGCGAGCTGGCGCAGGCCAAGGCGGCAGGCTTTGTGGCATTGAGCTTGGGCGCGCGGGTGTTGCGGGCGGAGACGGCGGCCTTGTTGGCCTTGGGGCTCTTGACCGCTGCCCCTTAGCGGCGTTGTAACTGGAAGACGGCGGTGCTGGCCCGCCAATTCGGCCAGAAGTCCACGCGCTGGCCCTCTTGCAGGCCAAAGGCATCGCGCACGTGTAGCCCGTTTTTGCGGGCGAGTACGGCGAAGTCCGCAAAAGTGCCCACCCGAATATTGGGCGTGTCGTACCACTCATAGGGCAGACGCTGGTTGACGGGCATGCGCCCGCGCAGCACACTCCAGCGGTTGGGCCAGTGGCCAAAATTGGGAAAGGCCACGATGCCCATGCGGCCAACCCGCGCGGTTTCACGCAACATGGTTTCGGCGTTGCGCAAGTGCTGCAGGGTGTCGATTTGCAGCACCACATCAAACGACTGGTCTTCAAAGAGCCGTAAGCCCGCGTCGAGGTTGAACTGCAAAACGGGCACGCCGCGCTGGACGCAAGCGAGCACGTTGGCGTCGTCAATCTCCACCCCATAGCCGATGCAAGCCTTATGCGTTTGCAGATGGGCGAGCAAGCTGCCATCGCCGCAGCCGAGGTCGAGCACGCGGCTGCCTTCAGGCACCAAATTGGCAATGGCCTTGAGCATGTCTGGACTCATGCCGCACCTCCGCCGTCAATGCGCTCAAAGTAGGCCCGCACGACCGATAAATAGCGCGGGTCATCGAGCAAAAAGGCATCGTGGCCGTGGGGTGCATCGATTTCCGCATAACTCACGTCGCGCTGGTTTTTCACCAAGGCTTGCACGATTTCGCGGCTGCGCGCGGGCGAGAAACGCCAATCGGTGCTAAAGCTCACCACCAAAAAGCGGGCTTGTACCCGAGCCAAGGCGGCGGCAAGATCGCCCCCGTGGGCGCGCGCGGGATCGAAATAGTCGAGCGCGCGCGTGATGAGCAAGTAGGTGTTGGCGTCGAAGTACTCACTGAACTTGTCGCCTTGGTAGCGCAGGTAGCTTTCGATCTCGAACTCGATGTCTTGGGTGCTAAAGCGATAGCCGCTGGCGTGTTCGGTGACCGCCGCGCGCAGCGTGCGGCCAAACTTCTGGTTCATCACATCATCACTGAGATAGGTGATGTGACCAATCATGCGGGCGATGCGCAGGCCGCGCTGGGGCACGACGCCGTGTTCATAGAAGCGTCCCCCATGAAAGTCCGGATCGGTGATGATGGCGCGGCGCGCCACCTCGTTGAAGGCGATGTTCTCGGCGTTGAGGTTGGGGGCGCTTGCCACCACCACGGCATGGCGCACGCGCGTGGGGTGCTGCAGCGTCCAACTGAGCGCCTGCATACCGCCGAGGCTGCCGCCCATGACCGCAGCAAGCGTGGCAATGCCCAAGCGGTCCAGCAAGCGGGCTTGGGCGTTGACCCAGTCCTCGACCGTGACCACGGGAAAGTCGGGCCCGTACACGCGAGCGGTGTCGGGGTTCGGGTGCATGGGCCCACTCGAACCAAAACAAGAGCCCAAGTTGTTCACGCCAATGACAAAAAAGCGATTGGTGTCGACGGGCTTGCCCGGGCCAATCATGTTGTCCCACCAGCCCTCGCTGCGGCTTTGGCCTTCGTAGACCCCGGCCACGTGGTGTGAGGCGTTTAAAGCGTGGCAGATGAGCACGGCGTTGCTGCGCTCGGCGTTGAGGGTGCCGTAGGTTTCGTAGCGCAGGGTGTAGTCGCGCAGCATGGCCCCACTTTGCAGAGCCAGTGGCTCGGCAAAGTGCATGTCTTGCGGGTGGGCGATGAAGGACATCCGGGCTTATTTCTCGACAGCGTTGAGGTGGGCCCCAACGAGGCCGGCGATTTCAAACATGGTGACCTGATTTTTGCCGAAAACGGGCAGCAGCTTGGCGTCGGCATTCACGCGCCGTTTGTCCTTGGGATCTTGCAGACCTTGGGCCTTGATGTAGTCCCAAAGCTTTTTGACCACTTCCGTGCGTGCCACGGCCTCCGAGCCGATGACTGCGGCCAAGGCGGCGCTGGGCACAAAGCCCGCCTTGACCTGGCGGGGCTTGCTGGTTTTGGCGGCGGCTTTTTTGGCCGCGGGGGCCTTCTTGGCGGCGGTCTTGGCGGGCATGGCTTTGCCCGCGGCCTTGGCCAGTGCTGCGGTGGTGGGGGTTTTGCCGCCGCGGGCGGGGTATTTGCTCGCGCGCGGTTCGAACGCAAAGTTCACCTTGCCGGCTTCAGCATCCCACTGCAGGAAGGCTTTGAAGGGGCGGCGCGTGCGCATAGAGACAAATTTGTCGAGCAAATCGGTCTTGCCCTCGCGCAAGAGCTTTTGCATTTGCTCGGGCTCAACGGGCTGTTGCAGAATGATTTTGCCGCTCTTGAAATCGCAGCTGGGTGTCGGCTGGGCGGCCGTGGGCACGGCTTTGCTGCAGAGGTAGTTGCTGCCATGCGCGTAGACCGGGCTCTGGCACTTGGGGCAAGCGCCCAAGGACTCGGCTCCCTCAAAGCTCACGATTTCGCCGGTTTCTTCCGATTTGTCGTCACCAAAGTCGAATTCCAGCTTCCAGTTGGCCTCGTCCTCATCGAACTTGAGCACCATCTCCGCCGTGAAAGGCCAGCCGGCTTTGGAGCGGAAGCCTTCGAGCGGGCCAATGCGTTTGTCGCGAATAAAGGCCTCCGCTTCGGCCACCTCAAAGGTGCGCCCACCCGGAATCTTGCTAAACGAGAAACCGCAGCCCTCGGCGGCGTTGTCTTTGCCCACACAGCTGAAGCGGCGGTAGTTTTCCTTGACCACGCCGCCGCACTTGGGGCAGGGGGTGGCGAGGGTTGCGTAGTCACCGGGGATGGTGTCCCGATCGAAATGTTTGGCCTTTTGCACGATGTGCTCGGTCATGGCGGCAATCTCGCGCATGAAAGCCTCGCGGCTGAGGCGGCCGTGCTCCATCTCCGCGAGCTTGTATTCCCACTCGCCGGTGAGTTCCGGGCGGGAGAGCTCTTCCACACCCAAACCGCGCAAAAGCGTCATGAGCTGGAAGGCCTTGGCCGTGGGGATGAGCTCGCGGCCGTCGCGAATGAGGTATTTCTCACCAATGAGGCCTTCAATGGTGGCCGCACGCGTGGCGGGGGTACCCAAGCCTTTTTCTTGCATGGCCTCGCGCAGTTCATCGTCCTCGATGAGTTTGCCCGCGCCCTCCATGGCCCCCAGCAGCGTGGCTTCGCTGTAGCGCGCCGGGGGGCGGGTTTTGAGGCCCTTGGCCTCGACGGACTCATTGCGCGCCATTTCCCCCGCGCGCAGGCGCACCAGGGTTTTGCCGTCCTCTTCGTCCTCGTCAGCATCCTTGCCATAAATGGCGAGCCAACCGGGCTCGACCAGCACCCGACCTTCGGTGCGGAAGGCGTGTTGCGTGCCGGCATGGCTTACCGTGGTGATGCGGGTGGTGACCAAGTACTCGGCGCTGGGGAAAAACACCGCCATGAAGCGGCGCACCACCAGGTCGTAGAGCTTTTGCTCGGCGTCGGAGAGGCCACTGGGGGCTTGCAAGGTGGGGATGATGGCAAAGTGGTCACTGACCTTTTTGTCGTCAAAAATCTTCGGCAATTTGCGCACATAGCCCTGGTTGAGCGCGGTGAGCGCGTGTGGGGCGAGGTGTTTCATGCCGCTGTCGGCGAGCATTTCGAAGGTTTGCTTGACCACGGGCACGTAATCCTCGGGCAGGTAGCGCGAGTCGGTACGGGGGTAGGTCAGGGCCTTGTGGCGCTCGTAGAGGCTTTGCGCCAGCGCGAGTGTGGTTTTGGCCGAAAACCCAAAACGCCCGTTGGCCTCCCGCTGCAAACTGGTGAGGTCAAAGAGGGCGGGACTGGCCTTTTTGGCAGGTTTGCTCTCTTCGGTGACGGTGCCCCCCTTGCCGCGCACCGCGTCGACCACCGCACGCGCCTCGGCCTCGCTCCAGAGGCGATCGGCTTTGAGTTCTTTGTCGTCAGCGTCCTTGGGGTGCTTGGGGTTGAACCATTTGGCAGGGTATTCGCCGGCCTCCACCAAGAAACTTGCGTGCACTTCCCAGTAGTCGCGGCTCACAAAGCGGCGAATTTGCTCCTCGCGTTCGACCACCACGCTCAGTGTGGGGGTCTGTACGCGACCTACCGTGGTGAGGAAAAAACCACCCTCGCGCGAATTAAAGGC
>VEQC01000073.1 GCA_018883455.1 Limnohabitans sp.
ACTGCGCATTCCGCCGCATTCGATTGAGGCGGAGTCGAGCGTGCTCGGGGGCTTGCTGCTCGACAACGCTGCCTGGGATCGCATTGCCGATCTGCTCGTCGATGCCGATTTCTACCGCTACGAGCACCGCACCATCTTTGCCGCCATCGCGAGCCTGGTCAACGCGAGCCGCCCGGCCGACGTCATCACCGTCTATGAGCAGCTCCAAAGCCTGGGCAAAGCCGACGAAGTGGGCGGCTTGGCCTATCTCAATGGCCTCGCCCAATTCGTGCCTGGCGCGGGCAACATCCGCCGTTACGCAGAAATCGTGCGCGAGCGCGCCATTTTGCGCAAGCTCGTGACGGCCAGCGACGAAATCGCCACCAACGCCTTCAACCCCAAGGGTCGCCCGGTGGCGCAAATCCTCGACGAGGCCGAGCAAAAAATCTTCCACATCGGTGAAGAGGGCTCGCGCATGAAGCAGGGCTTCCAAGCCATGCCCCAACTCGTCGTGCAGTTGCTCGACCGCGTGCAAGAGATGGCCGACAACCCGGCGGACATCACCGGCGTGCCCACCGGTTTTTACGACTTCGACCGCATGACCTCGGGCATGCAAGCGGGCGACCTCATCGTGCTCGCGGCGCGCCCCTCCATGGGCAAGACCGCGCTGGCAATCAACATTGCCGAGCACGTCGCGCTCGAAGAGGGCTTGCCCGTGGCGGTGTTCTCCATGGAAATGGGCGCCTCGCAGCTGGCCATTCGTATCGTGGGCTCCATTGGCCGTATTGACCAAGGCCGCTTGCGCACGGGCAAGCTCACCGATGAAGAATGGCCGCGCCTGACCGAGGCCATCGAGCGCCTGCGCAACGTCTCCCTGCACATCGACGAAACGCCGGGCCTCACCCCGAGTGAGCTGCGCGCCAACGCGCGGCGTCTGGCGCGCCAGTGTGGGCGCTTGGGCCTCATCGTGGTCGACTACTTGCAGCTCATGAGCGGCTCGGGCAGCGACAGCAGTGAGAACCGCGCCACCGAGCTCGGTGAAATCTCCCGTGGCCTCAAAATGCTCGCCAAAGAACTGCAGTGCCCCGTCATCGCGCTCTCGCAGTTGAACCGAAGCGTGGAGACACGCACCGACAAACGCCCCATGATGAGTGATTTGCGCGAATCCGGCGCCATCGAGCAAGATGCCGACGTCATCCTCTTCATCTACCGCGACGATTACTACAACAAAGACAGCAAAGAGCCGGGCGTGGCCGAGGTCATCATCGGCAAGCAGCGTAACGGCCCCACCGGCACCGTCAAGCTCACCTTCCTCAAGCCGCTCACGCGCTTTGAGAGCATGCCCCAGGGCTATGGCGGGGGCGATTACTAAGGCGTGAGGCCTTAGCCCTTAGCCCTTAGCCCTTAGCCCTTAGCCCTTAGCCCTTAGCCCCGCACGACCTCGGCTCAGAAGCGGGGCTGTGGGCCCAGCCCGCCAAACCGCGCCGCTGGCGCATGCCAGCCTCAGAGCACTTCGCTCGCGTAATCGGCCAAGCGCGAGCGCTCGCCGCGCGCGAGGGTGATGTGGCCCCCATGCGCCCAGCCCTTGAAGCGGTCCACCGCGAAGGTCAGGCCTGAGGAGCCCTCCGTCAGGTAAGGCGTGTCGATCTGTGCGAGGTTGCCCATGCACACGATCTTGGTGCCCGGGCCCGCCCGCGTGATGAGCGTTTTCATCTGCTTGGGCGTGAGGTTTTGCGCCTCATCAATGATCAGGTACTTGTTGAGGAAAGTGCGCCCGCGCATGAAGTTCATGCTCTTGATCTTGATGCGGCTGCGAATGAGCTCTTGCGTGGCCGCACGGCCCCATTCGCCCGCGCCCGTGTCGGTCTTGGCCAGCACTTCGAGGTTATCGTCCAAGGCGCCCATCCAAGGGCCCATTTTTTCTTCTTCGGTGCCGGGCAAAAAGCCAATGTCCTCGCCCACGCTCACCGTGGCACGCGTCACAATGATCTCGGTGTAGCGCCGGTCATCGAGCACTTGCGTGAGGCCCGCGGCCAAGGCCATCAAGGTCTTGCCCGTGCCCGCCGTGCCGGTGAGGGTCACAAAATCAATGTCCGGGTCGGTGAGCAGGTTCATCGCGAAGTTCTGCTCGCGGTTGCGCGTGGTCACGCCCCAGACGGCGTTCTTGATGTGGTTGAAATCCTTGAGCGTGCGCAAAACCACCGTCTTGCCGCGAATCTCCGTCACCCGCGCGTAGAGGCTGGTCTCGCCCGGCGCCTCAAAGTACACGAATTGGTTGATGTGCAGCTCGGGCACGATGGGGCCACTCAGGCGGTAGTACGTGTGGCTACCACTCTGCCAGCTCTCCACCGATTTGCTGTGCTTGATCCAGAAGTCATGCGGCAAGGCCAGCGAGCCGGAGTAGAGCAAGTCGCCGTCTTCGAGGGTTTTGTCGTTCTGATAGTCCTCGGCGGCCAAGCCCAATGCGCGCGCCTTCACGCGGATATTGATGTCCTTGGAGACGAGCACCACCTCGCGCGGCTGGTGCAGGGCGCCCAAGGCTTGCACCACGCCCAGAATTTGGTTGTCCGCCTTGCCCTGGGGCAGGCTCATGGGCAGGTCGGCCTGCAACGGCTGGGTCTGGAAGAACAAACGCCCACCCGACTCCACATGGCCCGTGCCATCGAGGGCAATGCCCAAGGTGATGTCGTCGTTGTGCTGCGCGACCAAGGCGTCGAGCGTGCGGCTGGTCTGGCGCGCGTTGCGCGCCACCTCGGTCATGCCCTTTTTATTGCTGTCGAGCTCTTCGAGCACGATCATGGGCAGGTAAATGTCGTGCTCTTCAAAGCGGAAGAGGCACATCGGGTCGTGCATCAGCACATTCGTGTCGAGCACAAAGAGTTTGGTGGGCTCGTTGCGCCGTGCCTTGGCCCTTTTGCCCTTGCTGCGTGTGGGCGTCGAGGTGGGGGCGGGGGCTGCGGCACGCGAACGCGTGCGCGTCTCGGCGCTCACTGCGGTCGCACTCGCGTCATGCGCCTCCAAGAGCGCCATGGGCGAGCCCGCGTCGCCGCGGTCGTCGCGCTCGATCACCGTGGCACGGGGGCTCGTGGTGTCTTCGCTCGCGTCAATCTTGCGCGTGGAACGGGAAGGTTTGAGGGGGGCTTCAAAAGCTTGTGCGGGCAGTAAGGCCGCACGCTTGGACGGGGCGGGAGGCAAAGGCATGGGTCCCACTATACCCGAAGCTTATGACGGCGCAAGTGCGGCAAAACCAACTGCAACGCCGGCGCAACACGCCGGGGCAGGGCGGTGAATTAAGCCGAGGCTTTCTTAAGGGCTTTGACGGATTTGAGCACTTCTTCCACGTGCCCGGGCACCTTCAGGCCGCGCCACTCTTGGCGCAAGACGCCATCGGGGCCCACCAAGAAAGTGCTGCGCTCAATGCCCTTGACCTTCTTGCCGTACATGATTTTGTTTTTGACCACCCCAAACATGTGGCACATCTTCTCTTCGGTGTCGGCTATGAGCTCAAAAGGCAACTCCAGCTTGGCCTTGAAGTCGTCGTGCGATTTCATGTTGTCGCGCGAGACGCCAAACACCACGGCACCGGCCTTGGTGAAATCTTTGTAGCGGTCGCGAAACTGCATGGCCTCGGTCGTGCAGCCCGGGGTGTTGTCCTTGGGGTAGAAGTACAGCACCACGATATGGCCCAGGTGAGACGTATTGCTCACCTTGGTGCCGCCGGTGGCAATGGCATCGAATTCGGGGAGGGATTTATTGACAACAATGGCCATGGCTGTGACGGGAAGGGAGGGAGAGTCGCGAACGCCCAGCGGGATGCCGGGAATTTCCGAAAACACGCATTTTATCACCCCCGCTCAGGGGGCTTCGAGCAGCAGGGCGCAGGCCACTCGCCGGCCTTCGCCCGCGAGGATGTTGTAGGTGCGGCAAGCCGCCGCCGTGTCCATGGTCTCCACCCCCACACGCTGGCGCATGAAGGGGGCGAGCCAGGCGGGCGAGACAAAGCGCAGCCGCTCCCCGCTGCCAAAAATCACCACTTCGGCGGGTAAATCCTGCAAACGCGCGAAATGCGCCGCACCCAAATCCTCAAAACGGGCGCATTCCCAGTCAAAACGCTGGCCGTCGCTGCACAAAACCACGCTGTGCGCGACGCGTTCACCGTCAATGGCCACCCAGCCCGGCCCATAACTGGTGATGCCGGGGGTATCCATGCGGTCAGGTTGGAGTTTCATGGCGAAAGTTTTAGAGGGCGGCAAGCCGCAAAAGCGGGGTGTTCTGTGGTCAAATTATAGGTTTTCATCCCGTCAAGCGCCCCGGGAGGGACATGAAAACCGTATCCAAATCCGCCAAACTCAACAACGTCTGCTACGACATTCGCGGCCCCATCATGGACCGCGCGCGGCAGATGGAAGAGGAAGGCCACAAAATCATCAAACTCAACATTGGCAATTTGGCCGTGTTTGGCTTTGATGCGCCCGAGGAAATCCAGCAGGACATGATCCGCAACCTGCCCAATTCGGCGGGATATTCCGACAGCAAGGGCATTTTTGCGGCGCGCAAGGCCGTCATGCACGAGACCCAAAAGCAGGGCATCAAGGGCGTGACCTTGGATGACATCTACCTCGGCAACGGCGCGAGCGAGCTCATCGTCATGGCCACCAACGGCTTGCTCAACGACGGCGACGAGCTCCTCTTGCCCGCCCCCGACTACCCGCTGTGGACCGCGGCCGTGAGCCTCTCGGGTGGCACCCCCGTGCACTACCGCTGCGACGAAGCCAACGCCTGGATGCCCTCGATCGACGACATCCGCGCCAAAATCACCCCGCGCACCAAGGGCATCGTGGTCATCAACCCGAACAACCCCACCGGCGCGTTGTACTCGCGAGAGTTGCTCCTTGAGATCGTCTCGCTCGCCCGCCAACACGGCTTGGTCATCTTTGCCGACGAGGTGTACGACAAGGTGCTCTATGACGGCGCCGTCCACACGCCCATCGCCAGCCTGAGCGAAGACGTGCTCACGCTCACCTTCAACTCCCTCTCCAAGAGCTACCGCTCCTGCGGCTATCGCGCGGGCTGGATGGTGGTCTCGGGCGACAAAAAGCCCGCGAGCGATTACATCGAGGGCCTGAACATGCTCTCGAACATGCGCCTGTGCGCCAACGTGCCGGGCCAATGGGCCATCCAGACGGCGCTCGGCGGCTACCAGAGCATCAATGACCTCGTCAGCGAGGGCGGGCGCTTGCGCAAGCAACGCGATCTCGCCTATGAGCTCATCACGGCCATTCCCGGTGTGAGTTGCGTCAAACCGCAGGCCGCGCTCTACATGTTCCCGCGCCTCGACCCCAAGGTCTACCCCATTGAGGACGACCAGCAGTTCTTCCTCGAACTGCTGCAAGAGACCAAGGTCATGCTCGTGCAAGGCACGGGCTTTAACTGGCCCGACACCGATCACTTCCGCATCGTCTTCCTCCCCCATGAGGAAGACCTGCGCGAGGCCATTGGCCGCATGGCCAAGTTTCTCGAAGCCGCGCGCAAGCGCTATGGCACCCAGCTGCGCGTGGCCGCGGCCTGAACCCCTTCTCTCATCAACCCTTTGCATCATGAAACCCATCCAAGTAGGCCTACTCGGCATCGGCACCGTCGGTAGTGGTACTTTTGAAGTCCTGCGCCGCAACCAAGAAGAAATCCAACGCCGCGCCGGTCGTCCCATCCAAATCACCATGGTGGCCGACCTCGACGAGGCCCGCGCGCGCCAAGTGGTGGGCTCGCAGGCGCAAGTCGTCACCGATGCGCGCGCCGTCATCGCCAACCCCGAGATTGACATCGTCATCGAGCTCATCGGCGGCTACGGCATCGCGCGCCAGCTCGTGCTCGAAGCCATTGCCGCGGGCAAGCACGTCGTCACCGCCAACAAGGCCTTGCTCGCCGTGCACGGCAGCGAGATCTTCGCCGCCGCCCATGCCAAAGGCGTGATGGTCGCCTTTGAAGCCGCGGTGGCCGGGGGCATCCCCATCATCAAGGCCTTGCGCGAAGGCCTCACGGCCAACCGCATCCAGTGGATTGCGGGCATCATCAATGGCACCACTAACTTCATCCTCTCGGAAATGCGCGAGAAGGGCCTGTCCTTCGACACCGTCCTCAAAGAAGCGCAACGCCTGGGCTACGCCGAAGCCGACCCCACCTTCGACATCGAAGGCATGGACGCCGCGCACAAAGCCACCATCATGTCGGCCATTGCCTTTGGCATTCCCGTGCAGTTTGACCAGGCCTACGTCGAGGGCATCACCAAGCTCGAGGCGCAAGACATCCGCTACGCCGAACAGCTGGGCTACCGCATCAAGCTCTTGGGCATCGCCAAGCGTGCCGCCCAGGGGGTCGAGCTGCGCGTGCACCCCTGCTTGATTCCGGCCAAACGCCTCATCGCCAACGTCGAAGGCGCGATGAACGCGGTGGTCGTGCAAGCCGACGCCGTGGGCACCACCCTCTACTACGGCAAGGGCGCGGGCAGCGAGCCCACCGCCAGCGCCGTGGTGGCCGACCTGGTTGACATCACCCGCTTGCACACCGCAGACCCCCTGCACCGCGTGCCCCACCTGGCCTTTCAGCCCGACTCGCTCAGCAGCCTGCCCATCCTGCCCATGGCACAGGTGGTCACGAGCTACTACTTGCGCCTGCGCGTGGCCGATCAAGCCGGCGTGCTCGCCAAGGTCACGGGCATCTTGGCCCAGGCCGACATCAGCATTGATGCGGTCTTGCAGCGCGAAGCCGGCGAGGGCGAAAACCAGACCGACCTCATCATCCTCACCCACGATTGCGCCGAGCAGCGCATGAACCAGGCCATGGCCGAGATGCAACAACTCAGCACCGTGCTTGGCCCCATCACCCGCATCCGCAAGGAAGAGCTCAACTGATGCGTTACCTCTCGACCCGCGGTCACCCCGACCGCCTGCGTTTTTGTGACATCTTGCTCGAAGGACTGGCCCCCGATGGTGGCCTCTACATGCCCGAGGCCTACCCGCAACTCGACCGTGCCGCGCTCGACCGCTTGCGTCAAGTGCACGCCAAGCAGGGCTACGCCGAACTGGCCTACGAAATCCTGAGCCTCTACATCGACGACATCCCCGCCGCCGATCTGCGCGCGCTCTGCCACAAAACCTACACCGCCGCCGTCTATGGCACCGAGGCCATCGTGCCCGTGCGCCCCTTGGAGCCCGGCCTCTACATCGAAGCCCTCTCCAACGGACCGACCCTGGCCTTCAAAGACATGGCCATGCAGCTGTTGGGCAACCTCTTCGAGTACGAGCTCGCGCGCCGTGGCCAAGAGCTCAACATCCTGGGCGCGACCAGTGGCGACACCGGCAGCGCCGCCGAGTACGCCATGCGCGGCAAAAAGGGCTTGCGCGTCTTCATGACCAGCCCCCACGGCCGCATGAGCCCCTTCCAGCAGGCCCAGATGTTCAGCCTGCAAGACCCCAACATCCACAACCTCGCCGTCGAAGGCGTGTTTGACGATTGCCAAGACCTCGTCAAAGCCGTCTCCAACGACCTCGACTTCAAAGCCCGCTACAAAATCGGCACCGTCAACTCCATCAACTGGGCGCGTTTGCTCGCCCAGGTGGTGTATTACTTCGCGGGCTACTTCCAAGTCGCGCCCGACAACCAAACGCGCGTGAGCTTTACCGTGCCCAGCGGCAACTTTGGCAACGTCTGTGCCGGCCACGTCGCGCGCATGATGGGCTTGCCCATTGCCCAGCTGGTGGTGGCGACCAACGAAAACGACGTGCTCGACGAATTCTTCCGCAGCGGCGTCTACCGCGTGCGCGGCAGCGCCGACACCTTCGAGACTTCGAGCCCCTCCATGGACATCTCCAAGGCGAGCAACTTTGAGCGCTTCATTTTTGATTTGCTCGGGCGCGATGCCCCGCGCGTGCGCGAGCTCTTTGGCGCGGGCCTGAGCCAGACCGGCCGCTTTGATTTGAGCCAAGACCCTGCCTTTGCCCAAGCCGCAAGCCGCTATGGCTTTGCCAGTGGCAAGAGCACCCATGCCGATCGCTTGGCCACCATCCGCGCCGTGCACGCTGCGCACGGCGAGACGGTCGATACCCACACCGCCGACGGCATCAAGGTGGGGCGCGAGCAGCGTGACCCGGCCGTGCCCATGATCGTGCTCGAGACGGCCTTGCCCATCAAGTTCGCCGCCACCATCGTCGAGGCCTTGGGCCACGAACCTCCGTGCCCGGCGAAGTTCAACGGCATTGAGGATTTGCCCCGCCGCGTCACCGTCATGCCAGCCGATCTGGCCCAGCTCAAGGCCTACATCGCCCAACACTGCGACGCCTGAGGCCTGCGCATGAATCGCCCCGCATTGCGCCCGCTCGACGAAGTGCTGCTCGAACTGCGCCAACACGCGCAGGCCTTGGGCCGCACGGAGTCGGTCTCCACCTTTGAGGCCGATGGCCGTGTGCTGGCCGAAGACGTCGTGGCCGAGCTGCAGGTGCCCCCCCAAGACAACAGCTCCATGGACGGCTACGCCGTGCGCGTGGCCGATGTCCCTGCGCCCGGCGCCGTGCTGCGCGTGACGCAACGCATCCCCGCCGGCCAACACGGCCAGCCCTTGGGCGCGGGCGAAGCCGCGCGCATCTTCACCGGCGCGCCCGTCCCCCCCGGTGCAGACGCCATCGTCATGCAAGAAGACGCCCAAGCCTCGGGCAGCGATCAGGTTCACATCCAACAAGTCCCCGCCCTTGGCCAGTGGATCCGCCGCGCCGGGGAGGACATCACCCGTGGGCGCACCGTGCTCACGCGCGGGCAGCGCCTACACCCCGCCGCTTTGGGCCTGGCCGCGAGCTTAGGCCGCGCGCAATTGACCGTGAGCGAGCGCCCGCGCGTTGCGCTTTTCTCCACCGGCGACGAGCTCGTCATGCCCGGCAGCGTCGCCCCGGCCGACATGCCCCCCGGCGCCATCTACAACTCCAACCGTTTCTTTCTGCGCGCCTTGCTCACCCGCATGGGCTGCGCGGTGAGCGATTTGGGCATCGTGCCCGATCGACGCGAGGCCACCGTGGCCGCGTTGCGCGAGGCGAGCCAGGGGCATGACCTCATTCTCACGAGCGGCGGCGTCTCCGTGGGCGAGGAAGACCACATCAAACCCGCCGTACAAAGCCTGGGCGCGCTACACCAGTGGCAACTCGCCATCAAACCCGGCAAGCCCTTTGCTTACGGCCAGATTCACAGCGCCGAGGGCCACTGCCACTTCATGGGCTTGCCCGGCAACCCGGTCTCGAGTTTTGTCACCTTCTTGCTGCTCGTGCGCCCCTTCGTGCTCGGCTTGCAAGGGGCCTTGGAGACCGAGCCCCCCAGCCACACCTTGGAGGCGCACTTCGATTGGCCCCGCCCCGACAAACGGCGTGAGTTCCTGCGCGTGCGCCGCAACGCCCAAGGCGGGCTGGAGCTCTTCCCCAACCAAAGCTCGGGCGTGCTCACCTCGGCCGTCTGGGGCGATGGGGTGGTGGACAACCCACCCGGACAGGCTATTCAAAAAGGCGATCCGGTGCGCTACATTCCCCTCTCGGCCTGGATGTCTTGAGATGCCCGGCCACCACGCCATCACGAGGAGTCCGGCATGAACGTTCAGGTGCGCTATTTCGCTTCCGTGCGCGAAGCCATGGGCTGCGAGGCTGAAACGGTGCAAACACAGGCCACCACCGTCGGTGCGCTGCGGCAAGAGCTTTGTGCGCGCTCCGACACCCATGCCCAGGCACTTGCCCCCGAGCGCGCCTTGCGCGCGGCCTTGAACCACCAGATGTGCGAGCCCAGCGCCGCTTTGCGCGAAGGCGCCGAAGTCGCCTTCTTTCCCCCCGTGACCGGAGGCTGAGCATGCGCCTGAGCGTGTCCATCCAGACCGAGGATTTTTCGTTGGAAGACGAAATCGCCGCCCTGCGCGCGGGCGAGGCCGGGGTGGGCGCGGTGTGTGCCTTTGTGGGCACCGTGCGCGACCGCAACGACGGCCAGGGCGTGAGCAGCCTGGAGCTGGAGCACTACCCCGGCATGACCGAGCGCGCCATCGAGGCCATGCTGCAAGAAGCCCGCACGCGCTTTGATATTTTGGGCGCGCGCGTCATCCACCGCGTGGGCCGCTTGGCCCCCACCGATCAAATCGTCGCCGTCATCGTCACCTCGGCCCATCGCGGCATGAGCTTTCAGGCCTGCGAGTTCCTCATGGACTACCTCAAAACCCAGGCCCCCTTCTGGAAAAAGGAAGCCACGCCCCAAGGCGAACGCTGGGTGGACGCGCGCAGCAGCGACGACGCCGCCCTCGCACGCTGGGGCATCGAGGCGCGCAACCACTGACGCGCGGCGTTGCCGCATCGGTGTGCGTTGGCCCACATAGGGGGGAACGAGGCCCGGGGTATCGCCAGGCGAGGTCAGGGCCATGACAGCCTAACCTCGAGACAATGTTGCGATCAGGGCAGGGCAGTGCCAAGCCTTGAAATTGGGGCCCACTCCCCCATGTAATGAGCACACGGACGATGACCAACAGGGAGTAAACATGCGTCTCGACAAATTCACCACCAAATTTCAAGAAGCCTTGGCCGAGGCGCAAACCCTGGCCTTGGGTTCAGACCACGCCTACATTGAGCCCTCGCATTTGATCGTGGCGCTCTTGCGCCAAGACGGCGGTCCTGCCCCCTTGCTCCAGCGCGCGGGCGTGCAAGTCCCCGGCCTGCTCGCCGCTGCCGAAGCGGCCGTGGCCAAGCTGCCCAAAGTGCAAGGCCAAGCCCAAGTGGGCGTGGGCCGTGAGCTCATCACCCTCATCCAAGCCGCTGAAAAAGACGCCATCAAACGCGGCGACCAATACATCGCGAGCGAACTCTTCTTGCTCGCCTTGGCCGAACATAAGGGCGAATGGGGCCAAATGGCCAAAGCCCATGGCCTCACCCGTGCGAGCCTGGAAGCAGCCATCCAAGCCGTGCGCGGCGGCCAAAAAGTGGATACCCCTGAGGCCGAAGGCCAGCGCGAATCGCTCAAGAAATACACCCTCGACCTCACCGCCCGTGCCCGTGCGGGCAAGCTCGACCCCGTCATCGGCCGCGACGACGAAATCCGCCGCGCCATCCAGGTGCTGCAGCGCCGCACCAAGAACAACCCTGTGCTCATCGGTGAACCGGGCGTGGGCAAGACCGCCATCGTGGAAGGCCTGGCCCAGCGCATCGTCGCTGGCGAGGTACCGGACAGCCTGAAGGGCAAGCGTGTGCTGT
>VEQC01000074.1 GCA_018883455.1 Limnohabitans sp.
GGGCACTAGGCCGCGCAAGCCCGGCACGGAGAGGCAGCCCTCCCAACCGTCTTCGAGTGTCTTCGACAGCGGGGTGAGTACCGGGTTGATGAGCACGGTTTTGGGAACCTGTGGCGCATCCGGGTAGCGGGGGTTGGGCGCATCCGAGCCAAACACCACCACCTGAAGGTCGACCCCGATTTGCGGGGCCGCTAGGCCGGCGCCGTTGGCCGCCTGCATCGTGTCGTGCAGGTCTTGCAACAACGCAGCGAGCTCAGGCGTGCCCAAAGCCTCGACAGGTCGCGCCACGCGCAGGAGTCGGGGGTCACCCATTTTGAGGATAGGACGCACGGCCATGGTTCAGACACCCAGTTGATCGAACAAGGCCAGCAACTGTGCTTCGTCGTAAACCGGGATACCCAATTCGCGCGCTTTGTCGAGTTTGCTGCCCGCCTCTGCCCCGGCCACCACCGCATGGGTTTTGCGGCTCACGCTGCCCGCGACCTTGGCTCCCGCAGCCTCCAAGCGGGCGCGGGCTTCATCGCGGGTGAGTTGGCCCAGCGTGCCGGTGAGCACAAAGGTCTGCCCGGCCAAGGGGAGATTGGCCCCCGCTGTGGGTTCACCCTCGGCCCACTTCAGGCCACAGGCGCGCAATTGCGCCACCACCTCCCGGTGATGAGGCTCCGCAAAAAAGGACTGGACGCTTTGCGCCACCACGGGCCCCACGTCGGGCACTTGCAAGAGTTGCTCGACGGTGGCGTCCATGATGGCATCGAGTCGGCCAAAATGGCGCGCCAAGTCTTTGGCGGTGGTCTCCCCCACATGCCGAATCCCGAGTGCAAAGAGAAAGCGCGGCAGTGTGGTGTCCTTGGATTTTTCGATGCTGGCGAGCACGTTGTTGGCCGATTTCTCGGCCATGCGCTCCAAGCCCACCAAGGCGGTGAATCCCAGTTTGTAGAGGTCGGGCAGCGTTTTGACCAAGCCCGCATCGACCAATTGGTCAATGAGTTTCTCGCCCAAGTCTTCGATGTCCATGGCGCGCCGGTGCGCGAAATGCCAAAGCGCTTGTTTGCGTTGGGCACTGCAAAAAAGCCCGCCGCTGCAGCGATGATCCACCTCTTCGGGCTCGCGCACGGCCAAGCTGCCGCACACCGGGCAATGGGAGGGCATTTGAAACGGCACGGTATCGGGTGGGCGTTTTTCCGCAAGAACGGAAACCACCTCCGGGATCACGTCGCCCGCTCGGCGCACCACCACGGTGTCGCCCACCCGCACGTCTTTACGTCGCGCTTCGTCTTCGTTGTGCAAGGTGGCGTTGGTCACCGTCACGCCGCCCACGAACACCGGGTGCAGCTTGGCCACGGGCGTGAGTTTGCCCGTGCGCCCGACCTGCACATCAATCGCCTCCACCACCGTGAGCTGCTCCTGTGCGGGGTACTTGTGCGCCACGGCCCAGCGGGGCTCGCGCGTGACAAAGCCGAGTTGCTGCTGCCAATCGAGTCGGTTGACCTTGTAGACCACACCATCGATGTCAAAGGGCAGCTGATCGCGCTCGGCGGCGATGCGGGCGTGGAACTCGACCAAGCCCGCGGCGCCCTGCACCACCCGCACCTGCTCGCTCACGGGTAGACCCCATTCCCGCAGGCGATCCAGGGCCTGGGCATGGGTTTGCAAACCTGCGGCGAGCAAATCTGCGAGTCCGCCATCTCCTGCGCCGCTCTCCCTTGTTACCCCCTCCTCCGCCGGCCTATTCGGTTTGGAGCCCCCGCCGTGGCGCAGCAAGCCATAGGCGAAAAAGCTCAACGGGCGCTCTGCGGCGATGCGTGGGTCAAGCTGACGCACCGCCCCGGCGGCAGCGTTGCGCGGGTTGACGAAGGTTTTCTCGCCCTTATCGCCTGCGGCAATGCGCGCGCGCTGACGGGTGTTGAGGGCGTCAAAGTCGTCACGACGCATGTACACCTCGCCCCGCACTTCCCAAACCCCCGGCGCGGGGGCGCGCAAGCGCAGCGGAATTTGACCGATGGTGCGGATATTGGCGGTGACTTCCTCGCCCGTTTGGCCATCGCCCCGGGTGGCCGCCTGCACCAAGACGCCCTCGTCATAAATCAAGCTGATGGCCAAGCCATCGAATTTGAGCTCGGCCACGTAATCCACCGGCGGCGCATCTGCCGCGAGCCCCAGGCCTTTGCGCACGCGCTGGTCAAACGCTTGCGCGCCGCTCGCCTCGGTATCGGTCTCGGTTTGGATGCTGAGGATGGGCACACGGTGCGCAACCTTGGCGAAAGATTCCAGGGCGGCCCCCCCCACGCGTTGGGTAGGCGAGTCGGGCACCCGCAAGTGCGGGAAGGTCGACTCCAGTGCTTGCAGGCGCTGGAACAATCGGTCGTATTCGGCGTCAGGCAACTCGGGCGCATCGAGCACGTAATAGAGGTGCGCATGACGGTTTAGGGTGGCGCGGAGGTGTTGTGCCTCTTGGGCGGCGGCTTGCGCTTCAGAGGGATTTGATTCAGACATCTCCATGCGCCATCAGGAGAAGAGACGACGTGCTTGAGCCGAACCTGCCGCGAGGTCGCGCGCATCGAGCGTGTCGTAGAGCACCAGCAAGTCACGCGCGATGGCGGTCAAGGCCGCTTCTGTCAGGCCCTGGCCGTTGTCGTCGGTGACCGCGCCGTCCATGACACGCGCCAATTCCAGGGCGACCTGGACCATGCGCGCAAAGGGCTCTTCGCGGCGGTCCACTTGGGGGACATCCAGCGAGAGCGTGAGCTCGCGCACGGCTGACTGGGCGGGGTCCTCGGACAAGGCCGCTTGCGTGTCAAAGGTCAGCCCCAAAATGGGCGGCAAACCTTGGCGTGAGGCGGGCACCACCAAGCGCCCCGGCATGACGCCCGGCACAAAACCCATGCGCGCCGCGTTTTGGTGGATGTAACCCGGGCTCCAGGCCGATTTGATCGCCTTGAGCGTGAAGCTGAGTTGGGCATCGTGGGCGCTGGCAAACTGATCGAGTTCGCGGGCGCGCGAGACCGCCTCCATCATGTCGGGGAACTCCACCGCCGCATTGATGGCATCGGCAAACTGTTGGGACTTGCGCACGTACTCTGAAAACTCAATTTCATTGAGCGCACCCGTACGATTGGCGAGCTGCACCGCAGTTTGGAACAAACTGTAGCGCTGCCCCGTGCGCAAGGGCTCCCACTCCCCAGTGTCCACATGCAAGCCTTCGATCAAAAAGGGTTTGCTGCCGACGCGTTGACTGCCACTCAAGGCTGCGAGCGCCACATCGGCATACACCGGGTGATCGGGCTCGATGGGCGAGATGACGTCAATCAAGGCGTCGATCGCCAGGCGCTTCTCGGGGGCAGGGAGATCTTCCGTCACCGGTTGCAGCACGTCGGCGACCGCTTGGGCGACGGCGGCTTTTTGCGCCTGGTTGGCGCGCTCCTGGGCTTGGGCGGCTTGCTGGGCTTGGTCGCGATCGCGCAAGGCCTGCAAACGCGCCAATTCGGCTTCGTCGGGCACGCGCTGCGCGTGCAAGGTGGCCTCCTGCATCATGGCCATGGCCATTTGCTTGACCGGATCGGCCCCATCGACCCTGCTCGACGCGCTCGACAAGGTCGGTTCTTGGGGCTCACGCACGGGTGGGGGGACGGGAGCTTCCAGTGGCGCTTCGGGCAAGTGCAGAGTCGGTGTCCAGACCGGCTCCTGAGGGGAGGCCAAGCTCGCGGTGGGGTCGGCAGGCGGCAAGGGGTCGGCCTGCCGCGGGCGGTTCTTGCGGGAAGTCCAGGCGCTATGCGCAACCACCGCCACCAGCACCACGCCGCCCGCGATGGCCAGACCAATTTGCAGACTGCTCATGCTCAAAGTCCTCAGGCCTCGCTATCGGCCATGTTCACCGCCGATTCCATGTCCACCGCCACAATGCGCGAAACCCCCTGCTCCTGCATGGTCACGCCAATGAGTTGCTCGGCCATTTCCATGGCGATTTTGTTGTGGGAGATGAACAAGAACTGAGTTTCTTTGGACATGCTGGTGACCAACTTGGCATAGCGCTCGGTGTTGGCATCATCCAATGGCGCATCCACTTCGTCAAGCAAACAGAATGGGGCGGGGTTGAGTTGGAAGATGGCAAACACCAGGGCAATCGCGGTCAGGGCTTTCTCACCACCGGAGAGCAGGTGAATGGTTTGGTTTTTCTTGCCAGGGGGCTGGGCCATGACTTGCACGCCCGAGTCCAGAATTTCCTCACCCGTCATGACCAGCTTGGCGTTTCCGCCACCGAACAAGGAGGGGAACATGCGGCCAAAGTGTTCGTTGACGGTGGTGAAGGTGCTGCCCAAGAGCTCGCGCGTCTCGCCGTCGATCTTGCGAATCGCGTCCTCTAGGGTGGTCATGGCTTCGGTCAAATCGGCCGACTGGGCATCGAGGAAGGTCTTGCGTTCGCGGGCCGACGCCAGCTCTTCCAAAGCCGCCATATTGACCGCGCCGAGCGATTGAATGTCTCGCTGTAGGCGGTCAATCTCACTGCTCAGGCCATTGAGGCGGATCTCGTCTTCCGCCACGCTGGCGGCCACGGCCGCCAAGTCGGCTTGGGCGTCGGCCAGCCATTGAGAATATTGCTCCAAACCGATGCGCGCGGCCTGCTCTTTGAGTTGCAAGTCCGTGATGCGCTGGCGCAGCGGGTCGAGCTCACGCTCGATTTGCAGGCGGCGTTCGTCACTCGCGCGCAATTTGGCGGTGAGATCGTCGTATTGGCTGCGCTTGGCGGCGAGCAAGGTTTCGCGCTCGCTCTTGAGTTCAAGGGCGTTTTGCAAACCCGCTTGGGCGGCGGCATCCGAGAGCCGGGTGAGCTCGGATTGCAGTTGCTCGGCTTCTTGGGCCAAAGCGGCGGTTTGTTGGCGGGCGGTGTCGATCACGCGCGTGAGCTCACCCTCACGGCTGCCCAGGCTGCGGCGCGCGAAATCCGCCTCTTGGGCTTGGCGCTCCAAGGTTCGGAGTTGCTCGCGCGCCTGGTGCAAGCGCTGCTCGGCGGCCATGACCTGTTCATCGAGCTGGGCATGGCGCTCCTGCGCTTGCGCGAGTTGCATGTCGAGCGATTCAAAGCGGGCTTCCGCCTGCACCTGGCGCTCTTGCAAGTCTTGCAGTTGCGCCTCGACCTCGCCCAGATCACCACTGAGCTGGGCGCTGCGGGCCCGCGCTTGCTCGGCCAATTGGGTGAGCTGCAGTACTTCCACTTCAAGGTTGTGGGCCTGGGTTTGGGCCAAGGAGGCTTCTTGGCGCACGCGTTGCAGACGGCCGTTGGCCTCTTGGTAGAGTGACTCGGCGCGCTGCACGGCGTGGCGGCTCTCCTCCACCATCAGGGCTTGGGCCTTTTGGGATTTGTCGAGGTTCTCAATTTCCTGCGCGCGGGCGAGCAAGCCCGCTTGCTCGTTGTCCTGTGCGTAAAAACTCACGCTGTGGGCGCCCACGGCGTGGCCGCTTTTGAGGAACACCCACTCACCGGGGCGCAGCCGTGCCCGCAGGGCAAGCGCTTCATCCATCGAAGCGGCCGTGTAACAGCCTTGCAACCAGTCGGCCAACACCGCTTTGAGGCCTGCGTCGTGCACGCGCAGCCAGTCGGAGAGACGCTTGAGTTCGCTGCTGCCCTCCGGCCCTGGGGCACTGGGCAGGGCGTGAAAGGCCATGCGGGCGGGGGGCGGATCTTGCTCGAAAGCGCGCACCATGTCGAGGCGGCTGACTTCGAGCGAACCCATGCGCTCACGCAACGCGGCCTCGAGGGCGTTTTCCCAACCCGTCTCGATGTGGATGCGGCTCCACAGCGCCTGCAAACCGTCCAGGCCGTGACGCGCGAGCCAAGGTTTGAGTTTGTCGTTGGCCTGCACTTTTTCTTGCAAGGCACGCAATGCCTCCAGACGTGCCGAGACTTCGGCCTGCCGGGCCGATTCCGTGTTTAAAGCCTGTTGGGCTTGCTGACGGCTCTCGTCGAGCGCCGGCACGCTGGTTTGCAATTCCTCCAACTGGCCTTGCAAGGTTTGCGCCTGGGCTTGGGCATCGGCATGCTGGGCTTGGAGTTGTTGCAGGCGCAACGCATCGGGGGTTTCAATGGCTTGTTGGTCAGCGCTCAGGCGCTCGCGGCGGGCTTGTAGGGCACGGCGCTGTTCTTCAATGCTACGCTGCTCGGCGGCCAACACCTGAATTTGTTGCTGCACCTCGGTTACCTGCGCGCGCTGGGATTGACTGCGCTCTTGCGCCTCCCGCAAGGCGTCTTCCCATTGAGGCCACTGGGCGTTTTGCTCTTCGAGTTGTGCCGCGAGCACCACCGATTGCTCCTCGGCTGCAACCGCGTGCTCGGCGAGTTGTTCTAAATCCTGCTGGGCTTGCTGGGCCTGCTCGCCCCACTGCGCGGTTTGGGCTTGTATCTGCTGCAAGCGCGCCTCCGCGCGCTGACGACCTTCGACCACAAAGCGAATCTCAGCCTCGAGGCGCCCCACTTCGGCGCTGGCCTCATACAACGCGCCTTGGGCTTGGTTGACTTGGTCGCCAGCCTCGTAATGGCTTTGGCGCACGCGCTCGAGATCGGCCTCGATGTGGCGCAAATCGGCCATGCGGGCTTCCAAATCGACTGCCGCTTGGTCGGCTTGGGCTTTGAGGGCAAGCTGATCCGTTTCGGCCTCGGCGCGTTTGAGGAACCACAACTGGTGCTGGCGGCGCGTGACTTGTTGCTGCAACTGCTGGTAGCGTTGGGCGACCTCGGCCTGCTTTTCCAGCTTTTCCAAGTTGGCATTGAGCTCACGCAGGATATCTTCCACCCGCGTGAGGTTCTCTCGGGTATCCGAGAGGCGGTTTTCGGTCTCACGCCGACGCTCTTTGTATTTGGAGACGCCTGCCGCTTCTTCTAAAAAGAGGCGCAATTCTTCGGGCTTGGATTCAATGATGCGGCTGATCGTGCCCTGACCGATGATGGCGTAGGCGCGTGGCCCCAGGCCCGTGCCCAGGAACACATCCTGCACGTCGCGGCGGCGTACCGGCTGGTTGTTGATGTAGTAGCTGCTGGTGCCATCGCGCGTGAGCACGCGCTTGACCGCAATTTCGGCAAACTGGCTCCACTGGCCGCCGGCTCGGTGATCCGCGTTGTCAAACACCAGTTCCACACTGGAGCGGCTCGCCGCTTTGCGGGTGGTCGTGCCATTAAAGATGACATCCTGCATGGACTCGCCACGCAACTCGCTCGCCCGGCTCTCGCCCAGGACCCAGCGCACCGCATCCATGATGTTCGACTTGCCACACCCATTGGGGCCAACCACCCCCACCAGCTGACCAGGCAACATGAAGTTGGTCGGCTCGGCAAAGGATTTAAAACCGGACAGTTTGATGGAAGTGAGTCGCACGCCAATCGCCTCGTTGAAATCAACCCGCCATCATAAGCCCTGTCGAGCGGTGCGAACTTCTTGTTGAAGGCTCAACAGCCTTGGGCGCAGCTGCACCCAGTCGCGCAAGGTCTCGCTCCACGGGGATTGGCGGCAATGGGCGTACAAAGCCACGATTTGCTGGGCCAGGTCGGATTTCGAAAAAAGCGGGACAAAGCCCTTGAGGGCATGCAAATGCAGGGCGAAACCCGCCGCATTCGCTTGGGTGACGTCGTCATCGAGCCGGGCCAATTCCTCGGCCAGGCTGAGGTCAAATTGCGCCACCAATGCGCTGAGCCCGGCGGCATCGCCAGCGAGCTCTTGCACTTGTTGCAAATCGAGCTGTGAAAATGCAGACAAAGGAATTCCTTTTCTGAACGAGGCACAGGGATAATACCAGCCTATGAATCCTCTACTCGAGCGCCTTCAACCCTACCCTTTTGAACGCCTGAAAAAGCTCTTCGCCGGCATAACCCCGCCAGCGGGCTTTCGTCCGATTAGCCTGGGCATTGGAGAGCCAGGCCACGCCACGCCGGCCCTGGTGCTGCAAGCCCTGGCCCAAGCCACTGCCGAGCTCGCGGCCTACCCGGCCACCGCGGGTTCGCCTGGCCTGCGCGGGGCTTGCGCGGGTTGGTTAAAACGCCGCTATGGGCTCGACGTGGATCCCGAGCGTCAGATTCTGCCGGTCAACGGTTCGCGCGAGGCCCTCTTCGCCTTTGCCCAAGCCGTGATCGACCCCCGCCCTGGGGCGACCGTGGTTTGCCCCAACCCCTTCTACCAAATTTACGAGGGCGCAGCACTGCTGGCCGGCGCCCAAGCGCATTACGTGCCGAGCGACCCGGCGCGTAACTTCAATGTGGATTGGTCGAAGGTCCCCGCCGACGTGTGGGCACGCACCCAACTGTTGTTTGTCTGCTCGCCCGGTAACCCCACCGGCGCCGTCATGCCGCTGTCGGACTGGGAAAAACTCTTCGCGCTGAGTGACGAGCACGGCTTTGTGATCGCCAGCGACGAGTGTTACAGCGAAATCTACTTCCGCGATGAAGCGCCGCTGGGAGGACTCGAGGCTGCGCAGCGTCTGGGGCGCGGGGATTTCCGCCGCTTAGTGGCCTTCACCAGCCTCTCCAAACGCAGCAATGTGCCGGGCATGCGCAGCGGCTTTGTGGCCGGCGACGCGCAATTGCTCCAGGCATTTCTGCTCTACCGCACCTATCATGGCAGCGCCATGAGCGGTCTGGTGCAAGCTGCGAGCGTTGCGGCCTGGAATGACGAGGCCCATGTGGTGGCGAACCGTCAGCTCTATCGAGAAAAATTTGCCGCCGTCACCCCCCTCCTGGCCGAGGTCATGGACGTGCGTCTGCCCGATGCGAGCTTCTACCTCTGGGCGGGCGTGCCCGGTGGAGATGACGAGGCTTTCGCTAGGGATTTACAGGCTCAATACAATGTCACTGTTTTGCCAGGTCGCTACTTGGCACGTTCGGTCGATGGCCACAACCCTGGCGCTGGACGTGTCCGCATGGCCCTCGTGGCCGAGCAGGACGAATGCCTAGAAGCGGCTCACCGTATCGTGGCGTTTATCCGGCAGCGCCATTGACCCCCCTTTTGAACCATTGAGACCCCTATGACTTTGCACCTCCAGACCCTGATCGACAACGCTTGGGACAACCGCGCCAACATCACCGCCACCAACGCTGCGCATGAAATTCGGGAAGCCGTCGATCACGTCATTGGCGAATTGAACGCGGGCCGCTTGCGCGTGGCCACCCGCGACGGCGTCGGGCAGTGGACCACCCACCAATGGATCAAGAAAGCCGTCTTGCTCTCCTTCCGGCTCAACGACAACGAGATCATCAAGGCAGGCGAGCTCGGGTTTTATGACAAGGTCAAAACCAAGTTCTCCCACCTCGATGAAGCCGCCATGAAGGCCAGCGGCGTTCGCGTGGTTCCCCCCGCCGTGGCACGCCGCGGCAGCTTTATTGCCAAAGGGGCCATCTTGATGCCCTCGTACGTCAACATTGGCGCCTACGTCGATGAAGGCACCATGGTCGACACCTGGGCCACTGTGGGTTCTTGCGCGCAGATTGGCAAAAACGTGCACCTCTCGGGCGGCGTGGGCATTGGCGGGGTACTCGAACCCTTGCAGGCCAACCCCACCATCATTGAGGACAACTGCTTCATTGGCGCGCGCTCGGAAATTGTCGAGGGTGTGATCGTGGAGGAAAACTCGGTCATCTCCATGGGGGTCTACATCGGCCAGAGCACCAAAATTTACGACCGTGCGACCGGCGAAATCACCTACGGCCGTGTGCCTGCCGGTTCGGTGGTGGTCTCCGGCAATCTCCCCAGCGCCGATGGCAAGTACAGCTTGTACTGCGCCGTGATCGTCAAGCGCGTGGATGCCCAAACGCGCGCCAAGACTTCCCTCAACGATTTGTTGCGCGATTAAGCCTATGTCAGCGGCACTGGCCCTCACCGAAGCCCTCATCGCCTGCCCCTCGGTCACCCCCGCCGATGCCGGGTGCCTGGGAATGCTCGCCCGTCACCTCGAACCTTTGGGGTTTGAGTGCGAGCGCATGGACAGCGGTCCTCCCGATTTCCATGTGAGCAACCTCTGGGCCTTGCGCCGCTGTGGCCGTCCCAACGCACGCACCTTGGTCTGGGCCGGCCACACCGATGTCGTGCCCACAGGCCCCCTGGAACAATGGCAGAGTCCGCCCTTTGTGCCAACTCACCGCGATGGCTTTTTGTACGGGCGCGGCGCCAGTGATATGAAATCTTCGCTCGCGGCCATGGTGGTGGCCGTACAAGCCTTTTTAGAAGCCCATCCCGATCCGGGTTACGACATTGCGTTTTTGCTCACCAGCGATGAGGAAGGCCCCGCCCACGACGGCACCGTCAAGGTGTGCGAGGCCTTGCGCGCGCGCGGACAGCGATTGGATTGGTGCGTGGTGGGTGAACCCACTTCGGTCCAACAAGCCGGTGACATGATCAAAAACGGACGCCGCGGCAGCTTGAGTGGGCGCTTGACCGTCCAAGGCGTGCAGGGGCACATTGCCTATCCGCACTTGGCCGTCAACCCAATCCACTGTCTGGCCCCCGCGCTGGCTGAGCTCGCCAGCACCGTGTGGGACGAGGGCAACGCCTATTTCCCGCCCACCACTTGGCAAGTGAGCAATATTCACGCGGGCACGGGCGCCACCAATGTCATTCCGGGCGAATGCGTGGTGGATTTCAATTTCCGCTTCAGCACCGAATCCACGCCGGCCGACTTGCGTGCGCGCCTCGAGAAGGTGCTCGTTGCCCATGGCGTTCGCTACACCCTTGCTTGGACGCTGGGTGGGGAGCCCTTCCTCACCCCCGAGGGCGAACTGGTGCAGGCCACCCGTGCGGCCATTGCTGAAGTGACCCAATTGCAAGCTGAACTCTCCACGACGGGGGGCACCAGTGATGGGCGTTTCATCGCCCGCATCTGCCCCCAGGTCATTGAACTCGGCCCCCCCAACGCCAGCATTCACAAGATCAATTAGCACATTCGAGTGAGCGACATCGACACGCTCGCGCGCATCTACCAAGCACTCATGACGCAGTTGCTGGCCTATCGCGAAGCGGTTTGAACGTGAGGCCCACGGCGCTTGCGGCACTGATCGACAGTGCCACCCAAGAGCTCGAAGCGGCCTTGGCCCGTGGTGACGTTCACTTTGGACAGGGCACCTTGAACGCCCGCGACGAAGCCGCGTGGCTGGTGCTATGGTCACTGGGGCTGCCGCTTGAGACCGATCCTGATGCCCATGGCGCGCCCATTGCGGCCGACGCCCAGAGTCGGGC
>VEQC01000075.1 GCA_018883455.1 Limnohabitans sp.
GTCCTCTCATCAACATGCGCGGTGAGGTGGTCGGCATCAACAGCCAGATTTACTCGCGCTCGGGCGGCTTTATGGGCATTTCATTCGCCATCCCCATCGACGAAGCGGTGCGCGTGAGCGACCAACTGCGCGTGAGTGGACGCGTACAACGCGGCCGCTTGGGTGTGCAGATTGACCAAGTCGGCAAGGAGGTGGCGGAGTCCCTCGGTTTGCCCAAACCGCAGGGCGCCCTGGTACGCGCCGTCGAACCGGGCTCCCCCGCCGAGAAAGCCGGCCTGGAGCCGGGTGACATCATCTTGCGCTTTGACGGCAAGGCGATCGAAAAATCCACCGATCTCCCCCGCTTCGTGGGCAACACCAAGCCAGGAACACGCAGCAGCCTACAGGTTTGGCGGCGTGGGGCCACCCGCGAGATGACCATCACCGTGGGTGAAGTCGAGCCTGAGAAGGTGGCTCGCGCCCCGGCGGCGGAGGCCAGCAAGGCCGCTCCGCCCGCGAGCGCGGTGGCGCGTGCGTGGGGCCTCACCTTGGCGGATCTGAGTGACGCCCAAAAACGCGAGCTGCGCGTGCGCGCGGGCGTGCGTGTAGACGCCGTGGGCGAGGTGGCCGCGCGGGCAGGCATCCAAGAGGGCGATGTCATTTTGGCCTTGGCCAACCAAGAAACCCCGAGCTTGCAAGCGGCAGAGGCCATCCTCGCGCGTCTTGACCGCAGCAAACCCGTGAGCGTGTTGATTCGTCGAGGGGAGTGGGTGCAGTACACCGTCATCCGGCCCAAGGGTTAATCCCTGACATTTCAGTCGGGTACTCGGCTTGTTTGGTCGGCCTGTTGCAAATTGTTGAAAAAAATTTTTCCACCCCTTTGTTAGTTAGTGCAAACTAATTTAAGGGTCATTCACTGACAAATTTTCGCTAAAATGACGACTAAACAGGATTGCTGCAACAACCCAGGTGAATCAAGCTTCACGATGCGGGAAATTCAGCCACTCTTCACAGCCACTCCACAGTTCACCCACAAGTTGTTCCATGAACGGCTTTTCAGTACTGTGAATAAACTGTGCATAAACTCCTGTTGTTGACCTGCAACGAGGCCCACAGGCGGCATGCGAGGCTGGACGGAAGGGGCGTTTTGCCTACAATGAAGTCCCAACTATCGCAGTTGCCATTGCTTGTTGGTTTCGGGGCGCGTCAACAGATGACGCGCCCTTTTTTATGTTTCTTCGCCTTTTTGAATCAATCACTTAAGCGTTCGCATTGATGAACCACATCAGAAACTTCTCGATCATCGCCCACATCGATCATGGCAAATCCACGCTCGCCGATCGTCTCATTCAGCGTTGCGGTGGCTTGGAGGAACGCGAAATGCAAGCGCAGGTTCTCGACTCCATGGACATCGAGAAAGAGCGTGGGATAACCATCAAGGCACAGACCGCCGCGCTGCAATACAAAGCGCGTGACGGCAAGGTCTACAACCTCAACTTGATCGACACGCCGGGCCACGTCGATTTCTCCTACGAGGTCAGTCGCTCGCTTTCGGCTTGCGAAGGCGCGTTGTTGGTGGTCGACGCCAGTCAAGGCGTGGAGGCGCAAACCGTCGCCAACTGCTACACCGCGCTCGACCTCAACGTGGAAGTCGTTCCCGTGCTCAACAAGATGGATCTGCCCCAAGCCGATCCCGATACCGCCAAGGCGGAGATCGAGGATGTGATTGGCATCGATGCGTCCGAAGCGATTCCCTGCTCCGCCAAAACGGGTCTGGGCGTGGAGGACATTCTCGAAGCCATCGTCGCCAAGGTCCCGCCCCCTCAGGGTAATCCGCAGGGGGCGTTGCGCGCCATGATCATCGACTCCTGGTTCGACAGCTACGTGGGCGTGGTGATGCTCGTGCGCGTGGTCGACGGCACGCTGCACAAGGGGGAGCGCATTCGCCTCATGGCCACCGGGGCCTGCTACGAGGCAGGTAGCCTGGGCGTGTTCACGCCGGCCAACCAGCCGCGCGAGCGTTTGCAAGCGGGGGAGGTGGGCTACATCATCGCCGGCATCAAGGAACTCAAGGCGGCCAAGGTAGGCGATACCGTGACGCTGGAGAAAAAACTCCCGAACAACGCCGGTGTGGCCGAGACGGCCTTGCCCGGATTCAAGGAAATCCAACCGCAGGTTTTTGCCGGTCTCTACCCCACTGAAGCGAATCAGTACGACGCCCTGCGCGACGCGTTGGAGAAGCTCCAGCTCAACGATGCCTCCCTGCAGTTCGAGCCCGAAGTCTCGCAGGCGCTCGGGTTTGGCTTCCGCTGCGGCTTTCTCGGCCTGCTGCACATGGAAATCGTGCAGGAGCGCCTCGAGCGCGAGTTTGACCAAGACTTGATCACCACCGCGCCCAGCGTGGTCTATCAGGTCGAAAAAGCCGATGGCGAGGTCATCTTGGTGGAAAACCCCTCCAAGATGCCCGAGCAAGGTCGCATCCAAGAAATCCGTGAACCCATCGTCACGGTCCACCTCTACATGCCGCAAGACTACGTGGGCCCCGTCATGACGCTGGCCAACCAAAAACGCGGCGTGCAAATCAACATGGCCTATCACGGTCGCCAAGTCATGCTCACCTATGAGCTCCCGCTGGGCGAGATCGTGCTGGATTTCTTCGACAAGCTCAAATCCGTCAGCCGGGGCTACGCCTCCATGGACTACGAGTTCAAGGAATATCGCGCCTCGGATGTCGTCAAGGTCGACATCCTGCTCAACGGTGAAAAGGTCGACGCCCTCTCCATCATCGTGCACCGCAGCCAAGCACAGTACCGGGGGCGGGCAGTCGCCGCCAAGATGCGCGAGATCATCAGCCGTCAAATGTTTGACGTCGCCATTCAAGCCGCCATTGGTGCCAATATCATCGCGCGCGAAACCATCAAAGCTTTGCGCAAGAACGTGCTGGCAAAATGCTATGGTGGCGACATCACCCGTAAGCGCAAATTGCTGGAAAAGCAAAAGGCCGGGAAGAAACGCATGAAACAAATTGGATCAGTGGAGGTTCCCCAGGAAGCCTTCCTGGCCATCCTTCAGGTCGAAGAATAATGCCCACCCTTACCGCTGCTGTTCTTGCTGCCTTCGCTGGCTACGCCGTGAGTTGGTACCTCGGCATGATCGAGGGCAACTTCGCCCTCTTCATGTTCGCTGCCACCGCCGTCACCGGGGTTTACTGGCTGGCCGAGCGTTGGCACTTCTTGCCCCGCCGCCAAGCCGCCGCCCAAGCCCTGCAAGCCGACGCCGAACGCCGCCGCCAAGAACTCCAGGCCATGGGCATCGAGAAACAAGACATCGACGTGGGGGAAGCGCGCGAGCGCCTGCTCATGCAGCCTTGGTGGTTGGATTGGACGGCGGGCTTGTTCCCGGTCATCCTCGCGGTCTTCTTGCTGCGCTCTTTTCTGTTCGAGCCTTTCAAGATTCCCTCGGGCTCCATGATTCCCACGCTGTTGGTGGGGGACCTCATCCTGGTCAATAAATTCCATTACGGCGTGCGTCTGCCTGTCCTCAATACCAAACTCACTGAGGGCAACCCCGTGCAGCGCGGGGACGTCATGGTCTTTCGCTATCCCCCGAAGCCGAGCCTCGACTACATCAAGCGGGTGGTGGGTGTGCCGGGTGACGAGGTGGCTTATCTCAACAAGCGCCTGACCATCAATGGCAAACCCGTCCCCAGCCGCGATCTGCCGGATTTTCTGGACGCCGAGAGCCTGCGCTATATCAAACAGTTCGAGGAGAGTCTGCCCTTGGGCAGTCGCGCGCTGGAGATGGGCGCGCCGCACACGCACCGCTTGCTCATCGAGACCGGGCGCCCGGCTTTTATCCCCGGCACGGAAGACTTCCCCTTCAAGGATCAATGCACCTACACCGTCGAGGGCGTGACCTGCAAGGTTCCTCCAGGGCACTATTTCATGATGGGCGATAACCGGGATAATTCGTTGGATTCCCGCTATTGGGGCTTCGTGCCCGACCAGAACATCGTGGGCAAAGCCTTCTTTGTCTGGATGAACTTCGGCGACATCCGTCGCATCGGCGGTTTTGAATAAGCCATGGGCGCGCCAAATTTGCTGCAAAGCGCTGCCCATGATGCCCTCCAGCAGCGTCTGGGTCATCGATTCACCGATCTAGCCCTTCTGCAACTGGCGCTCACCCATCGCAGCTTCAGCGCCAACCACAACGAGCGGCTGGAGTTTTTGGGCGATTCGGTCCTCAATTTGGCCGTCTCGGACATGCTCTATCGCAAGTTGGACGAATTGCCCGAGGGCGATCTCTCGCGGGTGCGGGCCAATCTGGTGCGTCAGGACACCCTCCACCGCATCGCTCTGCGACTCGAACTCTCGCCGCTCTTGCGTCTGGGCGAGGGCGAGATGCGCTCAGGGGGCAGTCGCCGTCCCTCCATCCTGGCCGATGCGCTCGAAGCCCTCATTGGCGCGGTCTATCTCGATGCCGGTGCCGAGGCCGCGCATGCCCTGGTCCTGCGCCTCTACGCCGACATCGACATCACCCCCACCATGCAGGCCGTGGGTAAAGACCCCAAAACCGCCCTCCAAGAGTGGCTGCAAGCGCGCAAAATGCATTTGCCCATCTACCGTGTGGTAGGCACCCTGGGCGCGGCCCACCGCCAAACCTTTGACGTGGAGTGTGAAGTGCCCGATTTAAATCGCTGCGAACGCGGCATTGGTAACTCGCGCCGTGCGGGCGAGCAAGCCGCTGCGGCGGCCATGTTGCAAGTCATTGCGGAGCTCGGCCTGTGAACGATACCCCAGAGCACCAGGACCCCGCGCCCGATGCGCCCCAGCGCTGCGGTCTGATCGCCATCGTGGGCAAGCCCAATGTGGGCAAATCCACTTTGCTCAACGCCTTGGTGGGCCAAAAAGTCAGCATCACCTCGCGCAAAGCCCAGACGACGCGCCACCGCATCACGGGTATTCGCACCGAGGGCCCCACCCAGTTTGTGTTCGTCGACACCCCCGGGTTTCAGACCGTGCACGGCAACGCCCTCAACAAGTCACTCAACAAGACCGTGCAAGGCGCGGTGGGCGATGTGGACTTGGTTTTGTTGGTGGTGGAAGCCGGGCGTTTCGCGCCCGCCGATGCCAAGGTTCTGGCCTTGCTCGACCCCCGCGTGCCGGTGCTGCTCATCGCCAACAAACTCGACACCATCAAACACCGTGGCGAGCTCATGCCCTGGCTGCAACAAATGCAAGCCGCGCATCCGTTTCGTGAAATCGTCCCCTTGTCGGCGAAAAACCGCAAGGACATCGAACGCCTGCTGACCATTTGCACGCCTTACTTGCCTGAGCAGCCCTGGTTCTATGACGCCGATGAGCTGACCGACCGCAGCGAGCGTTTTTTGGCCGCCGAACTCGTGCGCGAGAAACTCTTTCGCCTCACGGGAGACGAATTGCCCTACACCTCCACGGTGGTGGTGGAGTCATTTGCCGAAGAACCCGGGCAGTCCAAAAAGGTCAAGCGCATGGTGCGCATTGCCGCGACCATCATTGTCGAACGCGACGGCCACAAGGCGATGGTCATCGGCGACAAAGGCGAGCGCTTGAAGCGTATTGGCACCGAAGCACGGACGGAACTCGAAAAACTGCTCGACGCCAAGGTCTTCCTGGAGCTCTGGGTCAAAGTCCGATCGGGCTGGGCCGATGACGAAGCGCGGGTGCGCAGCTTTGGCTACGAATAAAACCCTCGCGCGAGCGGCCACCCGCGTTCACGACGAGCCGGCCTACGTGCTCCACCACTACGATTGGAGCGAATCGAGTCTGATTTTGGAAATCCTCACTCGCCATCGCGGGCGGGTAGCCTTGGTCGGCAAAGGCGTCAAGCGCCCGAGTTCAAGCTTTCGCCCGGTCCTCCTGCCCCTGCAACCGCTGCGCTTGTCCTACGGGGGAGACGCCGAAATCCGCACCCTCAAGTCCGCCGAGTGGGTGGGCGGCCACACCATGCCCGTGGGCGATGCTTTGTTTTCCGGGCTTTACGCCAATGAATTGCTGCTGCGCTTGCTCGCCCGTGACGACCCGCACCCCGCCCTCTTCGACACCTATCATCAACTCGTCCAGGTGCTCGCGGCGGGGCACGAGGGCACGACCGCCCCGGCCTTGCGCGCCTTTGAACTCGCGCTCCTGCGCGAAGTCGGCCTCTTGCCCACACTCAGCCAACAAACCCTCACCCTGCAAGCCCTAGAAGACGATGCCCCCTATTGCTTGGTGCCCGAGGGCGGTTTGCGCTTGGCCGGCGCGGAAGATGCCGGGTGGCTGCGCGGCCAAGCTTGGCGCGCTTTGCAAGAGGCGCTCGACCAGGACGAGGCATACAGCGCTTGCTTGCGCAGCGTCGCGCAATGGCCCGCCGAATGGCGCAGCGCCTTGCAGGCACAACTGCGCGCGCTGCTGCACTACCATTGTGGGGTTCAGAGCCTGCGCACGCGCCAGGTGATGATGGATTTGCAAGCCCTCCAAAACCGACCATGACCACCGCGCTCTCCGTCAACCTCAACAAAGTCGCCCTGGTGCGCAACACGCGTCACCTGGGCTTGCCCAGCGTCACCCGCGCCGCTCAGCTGTGTTTGGCCGCGGGCGCGCATGGCATTACGGTCCACCCCCGGCCCGATGCGCGTCACATCCGTCCCCAGGATGTCCACGATCTGGCCGCATTGCTGCGCGACTGGCCAGAGCGTGAATACAACATTGAAGGCAACCCCTTTCACAACCTGATGGACTTTGTGCGCCAAGTGCGCCCCCACCAGGTCACCTTCGTGCCCGACAGCCAAGACCAGTTCACCAGCGACCACGGCTGGCGCTTTCCGGCGGATGCCGATCGCCTGCGGCCCCTGGTGGCCGAGTGCCACGACCTGGGCGTGCGGGTGAGTCTTTTCATGGATCCCGAGCCCGCCCAAATGGCCGCTGCCCGCGCGGTCGGCGCCGACCGCGTCGAGCTCTATACCGAAGCCTACGCCCGCGCCTGGGGTACGCCAGAGCAAGAGGCGGTGCTCGCCCGCTATGTGGCAGCTGGGCAAGCGGCCCGAGAGGCCGGACTCGACCTCAACGCCGGGCACGACCTGAACCTCGATAACCTTGCGCGATTTGCCCACGCCGTACCCGATTTGCGCGAGGTCTCGATCGGTCACGCCCTCATTGGCGACGCCTTGGAGCGAGGGTACGCCGCCACCGTGCAAGCCTATCTGGCCTGTTTGCGCTGAGGCCCGCATGATCTACGGCATTGGTACAGACGTCTGCGACATTCGCCGCATTCGCGCAAGCTTGGAGCGCCACGGCGAGCGCTTTGCCGCCAAGGTCCTGCACCCCAACGAGTTGCAAACCTGGCGTCAGCGCAGCGCGCGCTGGCCCGAGCGCGGCGTGCGCTTCGTGGCCACGCGTTTTTCAGCCAAAGAAGCCTTCAGCAAAGCCATTGGTCTGGGCATGCGCATGCCCATGACCTGGCGCCTGTGCGAAATCGCCAAGCTCCCCAGCGGCCAACCCGTGATCCACACCCACGGCGTTTTGCGGCAGTGGTGCGAGGCCCGCGGCTTGCGCACCCATGTGAGCGTGAGCGATGAATCCGATTACGCGACCAGTTTTGTGATTGTGGAAACCGCATGAACGCCCACGCCCCCCTGATTCTGGATATTGCGGGCACCCGCTTGACGGCGCAAGACCGGCGCCGTTTGCAACACCCCTTGACGGGAGGCCTCATCCTCTTTGGCCGTAATTGGGAGAGCCGCGCTCAGCTGAGCGAGCTCTGCGCGGAGGTAAAGGCCTTGCGCGCGGACCTGCTCATTGCCGTAGACCACGAGGGCGGGCGCGTGCAACGCTTTCGCACCGATGGGTTCACCCACCTGCCCAGCATGCGGGCCATCGGCGCGCGCTGGCAACAAGATGCGCGTGGCGAGCCCGGCAGTGGCGTCTTGCTGGCCTGCGAAGCCGCCACGGCGGCGGGTTTTGTGTTGGCCAGCGAACTGCGTGCCTGTGGGGTGGATTTCAGCTTCACCCCGGTGCTCGACCTCGACCACGCCGAAGAGGGCGTCTCTCGCAGCCGTGTCATTGGCGATCGCGCCTTTGCCCGTGACCCTCGGGTGGTGAGTTTGCTCGCCCGCAGCCTCATGCAAGGCATGCTCCAAGCAGGCATGGCCAACTGCGGTAAGCACTTCCCCGGGCATGGCGCGGTCATGCCCGACTCCCACCACGAGTTACCGGTGGATCGACGCAGCCTGCGCGCCATCCTGGCCGACGATGCCAAGCCCTACGCGTGGCTCAGCCAAGTGCTCACGGCGGTCATGCCTGCGCATGTCATTTACAGCCGGGTTGACCCGCGCCCCGCCGGGTACTCGCGGCGTTGGTTGCAGGACATCCTGCGCGGCGAGTTGGGGTTTACCGGTGCCATTTGCACCGACGACCTCTCCATGGCGGCCGCACGTCAGCTCGAAGGACAAACGCTCACCTATGCCGAAGCCATCCTCACCGCCCTGAACGCCGGCTGCGACTTGGCCCTGCTGTGTAACCGCAGCGCGCATGAAGGTGGACACGAACTCGACACCGTGCTCGACGCGCTCGCCGAGGCCGTGGTCAAAGGCCACTGGCAACCCAACCCCGCGAGCGAACAACGCCGCCTAGCCCTTCTGCCCCAAAGCCCCGCCTTGCCTTGGGATGCCCTCATGCGCAGCCCGGCCTACCTGCGCGCGCTCGACACCTTGAGCGTGTAAGCCCGCCTTCTCCATCGACCGGCCGGGGTGGCCACAAAAAAAGGGGCCTCAAGAGGCCCCCGAGGGTGTATGGCACCGTTACTGCGGCTGGAACCCGCTCTTTTGGATGATGCCGGCCCAAGTCTTGGTGTAGGCGCGCTCGCGCTGACCCAATTGGGCTGGGCTCATATGCTGCACCGTGAGCCCGAGCTTGGTGAGATGCTCGCGCACATCAGGCTGCTGCAGTACCTTGGCCATGGCTTGGCTGAACGACTCGATGAAGGCGCTGGGCGTGCCGCTGGGCGCGAAGATGCCGTAGTAGGGCACATCCTCCAAGCCCGTGAGGCCGAGCTCGCTAAACGTGGGCACATCGGGCAGCACGGCCTGGCGCTGGCCGCCCAAAACCGCCACCACGCGCAGCTTGCCGGCCTTGTGGTTTTCGATGAAATCGGGAATCGAGCCCATGCCGGCGGCGATCTGATTCCCCAGCATGTCCGCCATCATGGGGGCGCTACCCCGGTAGGGGGCCGAGACGAGGTCGAGTTTGTATTTGTCTCCGACCAGTTTGACCAAAAATTCCAGCGTGGACGCAGGCGCGGGAATGCCCACGGCGCTCTTGTTGCCCTGTGTTTTGACCCACGCCAGGTATTCGTTGAATGATTTCGCGGGCGTGTTGGAGGACAAGGCCATGGCGTTGACAAACGAGGCAAAGCCGACCACTGGCACAAAATCCTTCTCAGGATCAAAGCCCGGGCTCTTGACCACCTGGGGCAAGATCGAAATGGTGTGGTCGTGCGAGAGGAACAGCACCGTGCCATCGGCTGGACCTGCCTTGAGCGCTTGGGCGGCCAATTGCCCGCCTGCACCGGGCTTGTTTTCCACAATCACGGGCGTGCCCAATGCGTCCTTGAGCTTGTCGGCCAAGATGCGTGCCACCGCATCGGTGCCGCCGCCGGGCGGAAAGCCCACCAAAATCTTGATCGGTTTGGCTTGCGCGGCAGCCAAACCACTGCACAAAGTAAGAACGCCTGCCGCCAGGACAGAACGCAGGGTGGAACGACGGTTCAACATGGGCTCTCCTTTTAAACCTCCCGACGCAGGGCCGGGAACAAAATCACATCGCGAATGCTCGGGCTGTCTGTGAGTAGCATCATCAGCCGGTCAATGCCAATGCCACAGCCGCCGGTGGGGGGCATGCCGTATTCCAGGGCGCGGACAAAATCGTGGTCGTAGAACATGGCCTCATCGTCGCCGCTGTCTTTGGCCGCCACTTGCGCGTGAAAGCGCGCGGCTTGGTCTTCGGCGTCGTTGAGTTCAGAGAAGCCATTGCCAAATTCGCGCCCCGTGATGTAGAGCTCAAAGCGCTCCGTGACTTCGGGGCGCTGATCGTTGGCACGCGCCAGCGGGGAAATCTCGGTCGGGTGCTCCATGATGAAAGTGGGTTGCCAGAGCTTCTCCTCCACCTTCTCCTCAAAGTACAGCACCTGCAAGCTCGCCAAACTGCGCCGGGAGAGTTTGTCCTTTTCTTCGCTGAACCCGAGCTTTTGCAGGGCTTGAATGAGCCAGGCCGCGTCATCCACATGGGCGCCCGCATCGGTGTGCGCCACGATGGCCTCTCGAATCGTGAGGCGCGCAAAGGGCTTGGCCAAATCCACCGCTTGCCCCCCATAAGTCAACAACAGGGTGCCGACGGCTTTTTGCGCCGCGTCGCGAATCAAGGCCTCGGTAAACCCCATCAGATCCTGGTAATTCCAATAGGCCGCGTAAAACTCCATCATGGTGAATTCGGGGTTGTGGCGCACCGAAATTCCCTCGTTGCGGAAGTTGCGGTTGATCTCGAACACCCGCTCGAACCCGCCCACCACCAGCCGTTTGAGGTAGAGCTCCGGGGCGATGCGCAAGAACATTTCCTGATCCAGCGCGTTATGGTGCGTCACAAAGGGGCGCGCGTTGGCGCCGCCGGGGATGGGGTGGAGCATGGGGGTTTCAACTTCCAGAAACCCGTGCTGCACCATGAACTCGCGAATGCCGCTCACCGCCTTGCTGCGCGCCACGAAGCGCTTGCGTGCGTTCTCATCGGTCATCAAGTCCACATAGCGCTGGCGATACTTGATTTCTTGATCGTGGACACCATGGAACTTGTCGGGCATGGGACGCAGGCTCTTGGTGAGCAGGCGAATCGAGGTCGCGTGAATGGACAACTCCCCGGTTCGGGTTTTGAAGAGCCGACCTTCCGCACCCACGATGTCGCCCAAATCCCAGTGTTTGAAGTCTTGGTAGTCGGCTTCGCCCACGTCGTCGCGGGTGATGTAGATCTGGATTCGCCCCGAGGCGTCTTGCAGCGTCGCAAAACTGGCCTTGCCCATGACGCGCTTGAGCATCATGCGCCCCGCCACGCGGGCGATCTGGCCCTCGGCGGCCAGGGTCTCGGCGGTTTTGCCCCCATGCTGCTCGTGCAGGTCATGCGCATGGTGGGCGGGTTTGAAATCGTTCGGAAAGGCCACTGG
>VEQC01000277.1 GCA_018883455.1 Limnohabitans sp.
ACCGGCGCGACCGGCGCGGCTGGTGCGGCTGGTGCGGCTGGTGCGGCTGGTGCGACTGGTGCGACTGGTGCGACTGGTGCGACTGGTGCAACTGGTGCAACTGGTCCAACTGGTACAACTGGTACAACTGGTGAAACTGGTGTGGCCGCAGTGGGGGCCGGCGCTGCGGGTTCAACCGGGCGCACCGCTTCGGGCGGAACGCTCGTGGCGTCCTCCGGCAAATCGGGGACATGCAGGCGCGGGATGGCTTCGGGCTTGTCCAGCGCAAACGACGCCCCCGCCCCTTTGGGGTCGGTGGTCTTCCCTTCTCCGGGGGATTTTGGTGTGGGCGTCACTTCAGACATGATGTACTACTTCTCCCAATCCTCTTCGTCAGAGCTGTGCTTTGAGCGATTTGACGCTGCGCAGCCATCCCCGAGCCAGCAGGGGGTGGGTTTGCATGCCTGCCTCGGCCTTCGCTTTGTCGGACCAAGGGCCTGCGATCAACACAAAATAGCGTTTGCCACTGTCCTTCTTGCGGAGTCGCAAGACGCGCGCCTTTTGTAGCACCGGATCGGTGCGCTGAAAAGCCACGATTTCATCGAGGCTGTCAAAGGCGGCGAGTTGAACCACGAATCCTTCGGCCGGCAACTGCTCTATCCAAGTTTCGTCTGTAAGCCGATCTTCTTTAGCGCGTTCCTGCGCCGGGGGCGGGCTGGGTGGCGGGGGGGTCTCACGCGCGTCGCGGCTGGAGACCACCACAGGGGGCGGTGAAGCGGGCGGTGCGAGAGGGACTTGGGCCACAGCCGGCGTCGCGGCTGAGGCTGTCTCACCCGCAGGCGCAGACAGGGCCGCAGGGGCGGACGCCACGGTGGCGGGGTCCGCCGCCGCGTCAGAAGCTTGGGCCACGGGCTCGGCGGCTTCGCTCGCGGCCTGCGAGGCTGCAGGCGCGATGGGATCAACCGCCGTGGCGGCCGCCGGAGTGCCACGCAAGAGGTACTTGCGGAAGGCCTCGAATTCCTCTTCCAGGGTGTCGGCATAGAGCGTCGCCAGAAAGGCGACGCTCAAAATGAACACACCGGCGAAGAGCCATCCCCATGGGAATGGCTTCTTGGGGGGAAGATGGAGGGTGGTGGAGGCCGGGGGCGCAAGCGGCGTCTCGGTGGACGTCATCACCGGCTCCACGCGGGCGTCGGTATCACCGGGAATCGTCGCGGCCGGGGCCGCCGCCTCTGCGCCGGCTTCGGGAATTCGCCAACTGGGTTTGACCGCTTGGAGCAAGGCGGCGGGGTCAGCGGGCTCGGCTTCGGGTTCGGGTTCAGCCACCCAATCTTCAAGGGGCCGCTTGGGCTCTCCCGCCACAGTCTCCACTTCCCATTGCAACAGGGTGCGTCCAAACGCATCCAACTTATCCCGATTGCTCCCCATGCTGTTGATGAGCAGGATGACGCAAATATTTCCCGCGGGAAAACCATTGACCAGTCGCGCCAGCAGTTGGAGCTCAAAATCCTGCATCAGGATCGAGTCGCGGAAGATCATGTAGCGACGTGGGACGTGTTTGCGGTCTTTTTCAAGCGCTTGGTCGATCGTCAGCTGTGAGAGGATGTCGTTGAACTTTTGCACCAACTTCTCGGAGTTGGTGGAAAAACAGAATTCAACTTGGTCCTGCCCCATGTCGCGCAAGCGTTGGTCAATCAGGCTGGCGTAGTAATCCAGAACCAGGTCATGCTCGCTCAAAACTGCCAAGTTCGTGCCGTCTTCGACCAAGGCTTTGAGAATGATCTCAAAGCGCAGTCGATCGCCGGGCGTCTGGTAGATGTCGGTCATGCGGGTTACCTTTGGCTCATTCTGTCAGGCGTGCGCCGTTGGCATCAAACTTCATTTCGTCAGGCACGGTGGGGTCCGGTTTCAACACCTCTTGGCCACGGCCATAAGACTGGTTCAAGCTAAACACATAGGCGATCACCTGGGCCACCGCGTGGTAGAGCGCCTCCGGGATGGGGTGGTCTAGCTTGGTGGTGAAGTATAAGGCTCGGGCGAGCATCGGGGCCTCAAATAAGTAGACGCCGTGGGTCTTGGCTTCCTCTCGAATGCGCATGGCCATCATGTCCTCACCCTTGGCGACCAACAGGGGGGCGCCATCGCCGGTGGGGTCGTAGGAGAGTGCCACCGAAAAGTGGGTTGGGTTGGTGATGACCACATCGGCGTCTTTGACCTTGGCCATCATCTTGTTGTTGAGGATTTCACGCTGACGGCGCCGAATCTGGCCTTTGACCTCCGGGTTACCTTCGGCGTTTTTCATCTCGTCCTTGACCTCTTGCTTGGTCATCTTGAGTTTTTTGTGGACTTGATAGTGTTGCAATGGGACATCGATCAGCGCCACAATGACCAGCCCAAGGCTGAGCCAAAAACACGCTTCGACAATGATGGTCCCCGCGTGAGCCACGGCGGTGGAGAGGTCAAGCTGCGAGAGGTTGGTGAGCTCTTCCAAGTGGTTAATGGTCGAGATCACCAAAATGGCCCCCACCAGCATGAACTTGAGCAAAGCTTTGCCCAAGTTGATCAG
>VEQC01000076.1 GCA_018883455.1 Limnohabitans sp.
ACGGCAAAGTGTTGGCCGTCCCCACCAACAAAATTCTCTCGCTCTACAGTCGCTGGGAAAAGCCGGAAGACCTCCAGCCCCTGCGCCTCAAAACCATCTCCCATTTCTTTGAGCACTACAAAGACCTGGAAGAAGGCAAATGGGTCAAGATTTTGGGTTGGGAAGGTCCCGAGGCGGCCAAGCAGGAAATTCTTGACGGCATCGCCAACTATAAAAAGCAGCACGCATAATTGGGCATGACCCTCTCAATCTGTGTGGCCCAACTCAACTATGTGGTGGGCGACATGGCGGGAAACGCCCAAAAAATCATTGACTGCGCCCGCTCGGCTTACGCACGAGGGGTTCGTCTTGTGCTCACGCCCGAGCTCTCCCTTTGCGGATACGCTGCGGAAGACCTCTTTTTGCGCCCCGCCTTCATCGCCGCGTGTGACCAAGCCGTCTTGAAAGTGGCCACAGCCTTGGCCGACCTCGAAGGCCTGCATGTGGTGGTGGGCCATCCTAGCGGAGGCGATACGCGCAGCCGCTCGGTGGCTGTGCAGGCGCGGCACAACTTGGCCTCCGTGCTCTCGGGTGGCGAAGTGGTGGCCCATTACGCCAAACGCGAGCTGCCCAATTACCAGGTGTTTGACGAACGGCGTTACTTCACCCCTGGCGAATCGGCCTGTGTGTTTGAAGTGTCGGGGCGGCGTGTGGGCCTCCTGATTTGTGAGGACGCGTGGTTCCGCACCCCGGCCCAGGACGCTCGGGCCGCCGGCGCCGAGCTCTTGGCCGTCATCAATGCCTCGCCGTTTCATATTGGCAAAGGCGACGAGCGCGAGCAAGCCATGCGCGAGCGCGTGCAAGAGACGGGCTTACCCCTGGTGTATGCCCACCTCGTGGGGGGGCAGGACGAAGTGGTGTTTGAAGGGCGCTCTTTTGCCTTGACCGCCGAGGGCCACTTGGCCGCGCGGGCGCCGAGTTTCGCCGAACACGCATTTGATTTGCACTGGGACGAACAAGGCCTGCGGGGCGACTTGGTGCCCGAGGCCAGTTGGGAATCTGACCTTTGGCATGCACTGGTGCTGGGGGTGCGCGATTACATCGGCAAGAATGGTTTTCCGGGTGCCTTGCTGGGCTTGTCGGGCGGGATCGACTCCGCCTTGGTACTGGCCATCGCAGTGGATGCGCTCGGCGCGGATCGGGTGCGCACGGTCATGATGCCCTCACCCTACACCGCCGATATCAGCTGCATCGATGCCCGCGAGATGGCCCGCCGGCTCCAGGTGCGCTATGACGAGCTCTCCATCGTGCCCCAATTTGAGGCCTTTTTACAAACCTTGAAAGCAGATTTTGCCGACCGGCCGCTAGACGCCACCGAGGAAAACATCCAGGCGCGCATCCGCGGCACTCTGCTCATGGCCTTGTCCAACAAGTTTGGGTCGTTGGTCCTCACCACCGGCAACAAAAGCGAGATGGCCACGGGTTACTGCACCCTGTATGGCGACATGGCGGGCGGCTTTGCGGTGTTGAAAGACGTGGCCAAAACGGTGGTTTTTCAGCTGGCGAACTGGCGCAACGCCCACGACCCTTTTGGCCGAGGCCAAAACCCGATTCCCCAGCGCATCATCGATCGACCGCCCAGCGCTGAGTTGCGGCCCGACCAAAAAGACCAAGACAGCTTGCCGCCCTACGAGATCTTGGATGAAATCGTCTCGCGCTACATGGAAAACGACGAGGGGGCCGATGAAATTATTGCCGCGGGTTTGCCTGCTGCGGCCGTGGCTCAGGTCGTGCGGCTCATCCACCTCAATGAATACAAACGCCGTCAAGCGCCGGTGGGTATTCGCGTCACGCACCGCAGTTTTGGCAAGGATTGGCGTTATCCTATGACCAATCGTTTTCGGGGCTAAGCCCCATCCCACTGTTCAAGGACTTCTGCCATGAAGCAAATCACCGCCGTCATCAAACCGTTCAAACTTGAGGAAGTCCGTGAGGCGCTCGCCGATTGCGGCGTGACGGGGCTGACCGTGACGGAAGTCAAAGGCTTTGGTCGGCAAAAAGGCCATACCGAGCTCTATCGCGGGGCCGAGTACGTGGTGGATTTCCTCCCCAAGGTGAAGATCGAGGTGGTGGTCAAGACCGATGACGTGGAGCGCTGCCTCGAAGCCATCGTGCGCGCGGCACGCACGGGCAAGATTGGCGACGGCAAAATTTTTGTCACGCCCGTGGAGCGCGTGGTGCGCATTCGCACGGGCGAACTCGACGAAATCGCGATTTGATCAAATGCCCCCCACCCGCGCGGGTGGGGCAAAACCGGCGGCTTCCACCAAGGTGGTGAGCAGGCGCGCGGGGTCGGTGTCGATGCGGATCAAATCGAGTTGGGCATCCGATAAAAACCCCTGCGCCACGCTGTGGCGGGCAAAGGCCACCAAGCCATCGTAGTAGCCCTCGGTGTTGAGGAGCCCCACCGGTTTGTCGTGGTAGCCCAGTTGCCGCCAAGTCCAGACCTCAAAGAACTCCTCAAACGTACCAATGCCACCGGGCAAGGCCACAAAGGCGTCGGCGCGCTCGGCCATCATGCGTTTGCGCTCGTGCATGGTCTGCACCACGTGCGTCTCATCGCAATCGGTTTGCAGGTTTTCAATGCTGCGCAGCGCCTCGGGAATGATGCCCACCACGCGCCCGCCCGCCGCGCGGGTGGCGCGGGCGACACGGCCCATGAGCCCATTGCCGCCCCCACCGTAGACGAGTTGGCCTTGGTGCGCACCGATCCAAGTGCCCACCGCTTGGGCCACGGCGGCGTAGGCGGGGTCGACCCCATCGCGCGAACCGCAATAGACGCAAACGGTGAAAGCGGGCTTCATTCGGCAGGGGGCGTTGGCGGGGCGGGGGGAAGCGGCTTGACGCTGATGAGGCGCGTGCCGGCCCAAACATCATGCCAGAACTGCCCCTGCGGCTGAAACCGGCTGGCGATGGCCCAAATGGCAATCCAGCCTGAGCTCAACACGAGGGTCTCGGCGCCACTCAAATCAAACGGTGCGAGCACGGCCAAGGGCGGCAAAAACCAAACCCAACTGAGCACGAAGCGCCACAAGGCACGCGCTTGGCTCACGGGGGCACCGCTCGGATCCACCAAGCGGATGTGCCAGGTTTTCATGGCCAAGGTTTGGCCTTTGTGACCAAACCAGGTGAAGTAAATCGCCAAAATCAGAAACACAAAGGCTTGCAGCCCATGGCGATTGTCAAGGCCGTGGCGGGTTTGGCTCAAGGTGCTAAAGAGGTAGCCCGAGATGAAGACCACGCCAAAGAGCAACAAACCTTCGTAAAGCCAGCAGGCCATGCGCCGCTTGAGACTTGGGGTGAGCAGGGGGAGGGGGGCAGGATCGGTGGCCGCAGACGACGCTGAGCTCGTCTCAGGAACTGCAGTCATGGGCTTACTCGGTGGGCGTGGAGGTTTCGGGACCGCCAGAGGGGTTGAGGTTGCTCGGGGCGGCAGCCGTGGCCTGAGGGTTGGGGCGCAAGGTGCCGCGATCGACTTGATCGGTGGCAATGCGCGGCAGGGGTTTGTTGCCGGTGGCGGGTGGGGGCGAGGCGAGCTTTTCCGGCGGCGTCGGGCGCAGGGCTGGCGCAGCGCCCAGTTTGGGCTTGGGGTGTTGGTCGGCCAAGCGTTTTTTCTCCGCTTCGCTCAGGGCTTGGTAGGCCTCCCATTTGGCTTTTTTCTCGTCTTGCGGGAGTTGCTTGGCGTCGGCGAAATTCAGCCGCGCGATGGAGCGCTGCTGGGGGGTGAGGGCGGCCCAGTCGCGCATGCGCCCTTGCAGGGTGGCTTTCTCCTCGCTGCCCAATTGGTCGAAGTTGCGCGAGAGGATGATCCACTTGCGCTTGTGCAGCGCCGACATGCTGGGCCAGAGTTGGGCCAGGGGTTGGAGGGCTTCACGCTCGGCGGGGCGCAATTGCTCCCAGTTGGGGGCGGTTTGCGCGTTGACAGACCCGACCGGAACGTCCGTGCGGGGGGGCGTCTGCGCTTGGGCCATGCACGCGAGCGAGCCCAAGCCCAGCACGAAGGCAACCGTGCAGAGGTGGCGTTGAGCGAGGCGCAGGCCGTTCAAGCTTTAATCGCTCTGAGTGGCGTCGTCGGCGGCTTTGGCGGCGACACCGGTTTTGAGAAACTGCAAGAAACCGGGGTCGGCATAGGCCGTGGGGGGCAGATCGTCGATCAACAAGGCCTCATCGACTTCAGCGAGTTCGCTCGCGCGCAGGTCGTCGAGGTCGTAATTGAGCAGCCAGAGCCCAGCCACCAAAACCAAGAGCGGAAACAAACTGGCGAGGCGGTTCCACAACGGGGCGGACTCAGGGCCAAAATGCAAGGCGAGGGTGCCATCGGCTTGGGCTTGCACGGCCGCGCGCGGCTGCCATTGCGGTTGCATGCGGGCGTCAACGGCGCGCTCGCGTGCGGCACGCAGGCGCTCTTGAATGTCGCGGGGGAGCTCTTGCATGCCGCCATCGAGGCGATGGGCAATGCGGCGGGCGTATTGGTCAATGCGTGTGTGAGCAGTGGTCATGGCGTGATCCCTTTGGCCGAGAGGGCCTTGTGAAGGGCTTGAATAGCCCGCGAACAGTGCGTTTTAACACTTCCTTCTGAACATCCCATGGCGGCAGCCGTCTCTGCCACGTCGAGTTCCTCCCAATAACGCAGCAGGAAGGCTTCTCGTTGACGCGCGGGCAGGTTTTGCACGGCCTCTTCGATGCCCAAAAGGGTCTGCTGACGGGCGAAATTGTCCTCGCTACTGGGCTGTTGCTGCAAATCGTCGGCGGATTTTAGGGATTCGAGCAGGGTGAATTCGCCCTCCGGGTCGGCATCGGTGGTGAATTCGCTGAAATTGCTCATCACGCTGTTGCGCGTTTTTTGCCGGCGAAACCAGTCCAGGGTGGTGTTGGAGAGGATCCGCTGAAAGAGCATGGGCAGCTCATCCGGTGGCTTGTCGCCGTAATGCTGGGCGAGCTTCATCATGCTGTCTTGCACGATGTCGAGTGCCGCGTCCTCATCGCGCACGTGGTAGAGCGAGCGCTTGAAGGCGCGTTTTTCCACGCTTTTGAGGAAGTCGGACAACTCGGTCGCGGTAGCCACGGTCGGGGGGAGGGCAATGAAGATCAGAAGGGCGAATTATGGCATTCGTTCTTTTGCCGCCTAGAAGCGGCAAAACCATTGCGCTTCGTGCCATAATAGCGGTCTGCCCTGCAACCCGTAATGCAAACGGGCCTCGGTTTGGCGCTTGCAACACGCGCGCCTGTGGCCGTAGGTCCTAAGTCCCGCAGCCGCCCCAAAAGGGTGTGCCTAGGGGCACCCAAGGTTTTTCAGTCTGAAAATCACAAAGGTTCATCATGGAAACGATTCTCGCGGAGTCCTCCGCCCCCCAAACCTCCTCTCATCACGCCTCTGAAGAACTCATGGGCGCTGAAATCATGGTGCGCGCGCTCCAAGCCGAGGGCGTCAAGTACGTCTGGGGTTACCCTGGCGGCGCGGTGCTCTACATCTACGACGCGCTCTACAAGCAAAACACCATGCAACACGTGCTGGTGCGCCACGAGCAAGCGGCGGTGCACGCCGCTGACGGCTATGCCCGCGCCACGGGCGATGTGGGCGTGGCGCTGGTGACCTCGGGTCCCGGCGTGACCAATGCCGTGACCGGCATTGCCACGGCCTACATGGACAGCATTCCCATGGTCATCATCACCGGCCAGGTGCCCACGCCCGCCATCGGGCTCGATGCCTTCCAGGAATGTGACACCGTGGGCATCACCCGCCCGATCGTCAAGCACAACTTCCTGGTCAAGGACGTGCGCGATCTGGCCGTCACGATGAAAAAAGCCTTCCACATCGCGCGCAGCGGACGCCCCGGGCCCGTGGTGGTTGACATCCCCAAGGATGTCTCCTTCAAGAAAACCCTCTACAGCGGTTACCCGAGCGAGGTGTCGCTGCGCTCCTACAACCCCGTGCGCAAAGGCCACGGCGGCCAAATTCGCAAGGCGCTGCAATTGCTGATGTCGGCCAAGCGGCCCTACATCTACACTGGCGGTGGTGTCTTGATGTCCAATGCCTCGCAAGAGCTGCGCACCTTGGTCGACATGCTCGGCTACCCGGTCACCAACACCCTCATGGGTCTTGGCGCCTACCCGGCGCGGGAGCCCAAGTTCTTGGGCATGCTCGGTATGCACGGCACCATCGAAGCCAACAACGCCATGCAAAACTGCGATGTGCTCTTGGCCGTGGGCGCCCGCTTTGACGACCGCGTCATCGGTAACCCCAAGCACTTCGCGCAAAACGAGCGCAAGATCATTCACATCGACATCGACCCGTCGAGCATCTCCAAGCGCGTCAAGGTCGATGTGCCCATCGTGGGCGACGTCAAGGACGTCTTGGTCGAACTCATCGACATGATCAAGGAATCGGGCCTCAAGCCCGACGCCAAGGCCTTGGCGGGCTGGTGGGAGACCATCGAGGGCTGGCGTGGTCGCAAGTGCCTCGATTACGACCGTGGCAACACCGAAGTGATCAAGCCCCAGTACGTCATTGAAACCCTCCACGCCATGACCAAAGGCCAGGATGTCTACGTGACCTCCGACGTCGGTCAGCACCAGATGTGGGCCGCGCAGTACTACGGCTTTGACGAGCCGCGCCGTTGGATCAACTCCGGCGGTTTGGGCACCATGGGCGTGGGCATTCCCTATGCCATGGGCATCAAGCTCGCCAAGCCCGAGAGCGAGGTGTTTTGCGTCACGGGCGAGGGCTCGGTGCAGATGTGCATCCAGGAGCTCTCGACTTGCCTGCAATACAACACGCCCATCATCATCATGGCGCTCAACAACCGCTATCTGGGTATGGTGCGTCAGTGGCAAGAAATTGAGTACTCCGGCCGCTACAGCCACAGCTACATGGACGCCTTGCCCAATTTCGTCAAGCTCGCCGAGGCCTATGGCCACGTCGGCATGCTCATTGAAAAGCCGCAAGATGTCGAGCCCGCGCTGCGTGAGGCACGCCGCCTCAAGGACCGTACCGTCTTCCTCGATTTCCGCACCGACCCCACGGAAAACGTCTTCCCCATGATTCAAGCCGGCAAGGGCTTGACGGAAATGCTGCTTGGCAGCGAAGACTTGTGAGCGAGGGAGAACACACATGAAACACATCATCTCCCTCATGCTGGAAAACGAACCCGGCGCGCTCTCGCGCGTGGTGGGGCTTTTTTCCGCCCGCGGCTACAACATCGAGTCACTCTCAGTGGCGCCCACTGAAGACCCTAGCCTCTCGCGCATGACCATCCAGACCACGGGTTCGGACGACGTCATCGAGCAAATCACCAAGCACCTCAACCGCCTCATCGAGGTGGTCAAGGTGGTCGACCTCACCGAGGGCGCTTACACCGAGCGTGAGCTCATGTTGGTGAAAGTGCGTGCGGTGGGCAAAGAGCGCGATGAGATGAAGCGCATGGCGGAAATTTTCCGCGGCCGCATCATCGACGTGACCGAGAAGAGCTACACCATCGAGCTCACAGGCGATCTGTCGAAAAACGACGCCTTCCTCGAAGCCATCGACCGCAGCGCCATTTTGGAAACCGTCCGCACGGGTGCCTGTGGCATTGGCCGTGGTGAACGCATCCTTCGCGTCTGAGAAGACGCCATCCCCATTTTTTAGGAGAACCTTGTGAAAGTTTTTTACGACAAAGATTGCGATCTTTCCCTCATCAAAGGCAAAACAGTGGCCATCATTGGCTATGGCTCCCAAGGCCACGCCCACGCGCAAAACCTCAATGACAGCGGCGTGAAGGTGGTGGTGGGCCTGCGCAAGGGCGGCGCCTCCTGGGACAAGGTGGGCAAGGCCGGTCTGAACGTCATGGAAGTCAACGACGCCGTCAAGGCCGCTGACGTGGTCATGATCCTCTTGCCCGACGAGCAAATCGCCGACGTCTACAAAAACAACGTCGAGGGCAACATCAAAAAAGGCGCGTCGCTCGCGTTTGCCCACGGCTTTAACATCCACTACAACCAAGTGGTGCCGCGCGAAGACCTCGACGTCTGGATGGTCGCACCCAAGGCCCCTGGCCACACCGTGCGCTCCACCTACACCCAAGGCGGCGGCGTGCCCCACCTGGTGGCCATTCACCAAGACAAATCCGGCAAGGCCCGTGACCTCGCGCTCTCCTACGCCATGGCCAACGGCGGGGGCAAGGCCGGCATCATTGAGACGTCTTTCAAAGAAGAAACCGAGACCGATTTGTTCGGCGAGCAAGCCGTGCTCTGCGGTGGTGCTGTTGAGCTCATCAAGATGGGTTACGAAACCCTGCTCGAGGCCGGCTACGCCCCCGAGATGGCTTACTTCGAGTGCCTCCACGAGCTCAAGCTCATTGTGGACTTGATCTACGAAGGCGGTATCGCCAACATGAACTACTCGATCTCGAACAACGCCGAGTACGGTGAGTACGTGACCGGCCCTGAGGTGATCAACGAGCAATCGCGCGCCGCCATGCGCAATGCCCTCAAGCGCATCCAGACCGGTGAATACGCCAAGATGTTCATTCAGGAAGGCCGCTTGAACTACCCGAGCATGACCGCGCGTCGTCGCCTCACCGCCGAGCACTCGATCGAAGTGGTGGGCGCCCAGCTGCGCGCCATGATGCCTTGGATCGCCAAGAACAAACTCGTCGATAAATCGCGCAACTGATGAAACCCAACCCCGACAACGCCTCCGCAACCGACGAAGCGGCCCTGCCCATTCGGCGCAAGGGCATCTACGTCCTGCCCAATCTGTTCACGTTGGCGGCGTTGTTTGGCGGGTTCTACGCCATCGTCATGGCCATGGATGGCCGCTTTGACCTCGCCACCGTGGCCATCTTCGCGGCCATGGTGCTCGACAGCCTCGATGGCCGGGTGGCGCGCATGACCAACACCCAAAGCGCCTTTGGCGAGCAAATGGATTCGCTCGCCGACATGGTCTCCTTTGGGGCGGCTCCCGCCCTCATCGCTTATGAGTGGTCGCTGCGCGGCATTGGCCGCTGGGGCTGGTTTGCGGCGTTTGTGTACTGTGCTTGCGCGGCGCTGCGCTTGGCGCGCTTTAACGTCAACACCTCGGTGGTGGACAAGCGCTTTTTCCAAGGCTTGCCCTCTCCCGCTGCGGCGGCGTTGGTGGCGGGCTTTATTTGGCTCATGAACGAGCTTGGCTGGAGCGGCTCTGAAATGCCCTGGCCCATGTTTGCGTTGTGCCTCTACGCGGGCTTGACCATGGTCACCAACGTGCCGTTTTACAGCTTCAAAGATGTGCACATGCGCAAAAGCGTGCCGTTTGCGGTGATCGTGCTCATTGCGCTGGTGATTGCCGTGATCAACATTCACCCCCCCACGGTCCTCTTTGGTCTGTTCGTGGTCTATGGGGTGAGCGGGTATGTGCTCTACGCCTGGCGCCGCGCCAAAGGCTTGCAAACCAGCGTCATCAGCACCTCCACCGACGAGCCCGACGAAGAGGGCTTGCACCGCTGAGTTTGGCGCTTTTGCAACAGGCCCAAATCCGGGTCGCTTGCAAGGTCTCAAAACTGTGCTAAATTCCACACCATGAACGCACAAGTGCTACTTCTACCCCTAACGCTCTACGGGCGGGGTGGATAGCGCGCGCGCAAAGTCACACAAGGCCCGTATGCATCCGCAGCGGGCCTTTTGCTTTGTGGGCTTCTGTACCAGACGCTGACGGATTTCAAAGGATCAGACCATGACCGAAAAACTCATCATCTTCGACACCACCTTGCGCGACGGCGAACAGTCGCCCGGCGCGTCCATGACGCGGGAAGAAAAACTGCGCATCGCGCGCCAGTTGGAGCGCCTGAAGGTCGACGTCATCGAAGCGGGCTTTGCGGCCAGCTCCAATGGCGATTTTGAGGCGGTTCAGTCCATCGCCAACGCCATCAAGGATTCCACCGTCTGCTCCCTCTCGCGGGCCAATGACCGCGACATCTCCCGCGCGGCTGAGGCCTTGAAGGGGGCGAACCGCGCGCGCATCCACACCTTCATCGCGACCTCGCCGCTGCACATGGAGAAAAAGCTGCGCATGACGCCCGAGCAAGTGCTCGAGCAGGCGCGTCAGTCGGTGCGTTTCGCGCGCAACTTGGTGCCCGACATCGAGTTCAGCCCCGAAGACGGCTACCGCAGTGATGTGGACTTCCTCTGCCGCGTGCTCGAAGCCGTGATTGCCGAAGGAGCCACCACCATTAACGTGCCGGACACCGTGGGCTACGCCGTGCCCGAGCTCTATGGCAACTTCATCAAAACCCTGCGGGAGCGCATTCCCAATAGCGACAAGGCCATCTGGTCCGTGCACTGCCACAACGACTTGGGCATGGCCGTGGCCAACTCGCTCGCTGGCGTGAAAATCGGTGGTGCGCGACAAGTGGAGTGCACCATCAACGGCTTGGGCGAGCGCGCGGGCAATTGCTCGCTCGAAGAGGTGGTCATGGCGGTCAAGACCCGCAAAGACTACTTCGGCCTCGACATCGGCATTGACACCCAGCACATCGTGGCGGCCAGCCGCATGGTCAGCCAGACCACCGGCTTTGTGGTGCAGCCCAACAAGGCCGTGGTGGGGGCCAATGCCTTCGCTCACGCCTCGGGCATTCACCAAGACGGCGTGCTCAAGGCGCGCGACACTTACGAAATCATGCGTGCCGAAGACGTGGGCTGGTCGGCCAACAAAATTGTGCTGGGCAAACTCAGTGGCCGCAATGCGTTCAAGCAACGCTTGCAGGATCTGGGTGTTCAGCTCGAGAGCGAAGCCGAGATCAACACTGCATTCACGCGTTTCAAAGAACTGGCCGATCGCAAGAGCGAAATATTTGACGAAGACATCCTGGCACTGGTCAATGACGAAAGCGTGACCAACGAAAAAGAGCAATACGGTTTTGTGTCCTTGTCTCAGCACAGTGAAACCGGTGAGAAGCCCCATGCCGCAATCGTCATCACAGTGGATGGCAAGGAAGTCAAATCAGCCTCGGATGGCAACGGTCCAGTCGATGCGTCCCTGAAAGCCATTGAGCAGCATGTGAAGAGTGGTGCGGAAATGGTGCTTTATTCCGTCAACGCCATCAGCGGCTCGACCGAGAGCCAGGGCGAGGTCACGGTGCGTCTGCAAA
>VEQC01000278.1 GCA_018883455.1 Limnohabitans sp.
GTGCAACCCATTCCAGCCATCATCATCCTGCGGGCCTTCGCGCGCGAGGAACAAGGCAAGGCCAACAGCGTCTTTGGCATGGGGGTGGTGCTCGCACCCGCACTCGGCCCGAGCTTGGGCGGCGTACTGGTCGAGGCCCTGGGTTGGCGCTCGCTGTTTTTCATGGTGGTGCCTTTCTGCATGATCGCGCTGGCCATGGCGCGTCGCTATGTCCCCACCACGGCGCCGGGCGGCGTGAGCGCCAACCACGGCAACCCAAGCTTGGATCTGGTGGGCTTGGTTCTGGCCACGGTGGCCACCCTCGGGCTGCTCAATGGGCTGGTCGCCCTGCACCAAGGGCACTATCCCTTCTCGGCCGTGGCCCTCTTGCTGGCCGTCGGCTGCGGTTTGACGCTCCTGCGCTGGCTGCGCCAGCGGCACCGCCAGTCCCAGCCCGCCTTGCTGGATTTGCGCCTGTTTGCCCATCCGCCTTTTGCCATGGGCGCGGTGGTGGCCTTTATTTACGGCTCGGCGCTCTTTGGCTCCACCTACCTGATTCCGGTCTATCTGCAACTCGGCCTCGGCCTCTCGGCGAGCTTGGTCGGTGCCCTGCTCTTGCCCGCGGGTCTGGTGCTGGCTGTCACCATTGCCGTGGTGGGACGCTTTGCCAGCACCCATCCCACCCACATCTTGGTCGGCATTGGATTGACCCTGCTGTGCGCCTCATTTGCCCTCATGGCCCTCATTCGCATCGACACTGCCTTGGTCTGGCTCTTGGCATTGGCCATTTTGGGGCGGGTGGGGCTGGGCTTTGTGCTGCCCTCGCTCAATATAGGGGTCATGCGCCAGCTCGACCGTAACCTCATTCCTCAGGGGGCGAGTGTGATCAATTTCGTGCGCATGCTCGGGGGTGCGGCCGGCGTGAGCATTTGCGGCATCGTGCTGGAGTGGCGCATGGATGCCCACCACCAAACCCTGGCTTTGCAGCCCCCCACCAACGCCCGTCTGGTACCCTTTGACGAAGTGTTCCTGCTGCTGGCGGTACTGTGCGCGCTGGCGGTCTGGGCCGCCTGGAAAATACGCGAACAACCCTCCGTCTGAAAACACCATGTGTCAGCTCCTCGCATTGAACTGCAAAAACCCCACCGACGCCACCTTCAGTTTCAGCGGCTTCACGCAACGCGCGGGCATCACCGACCACCATGCCGATGGCTGGGGCATCGCGTTTTTTGAAGGCAGTGACCAAGATCGCGGCTTGCGCCATTTCATCGATCACTTGCCCGCAAGCCAATCCCCCGTGGCCGAGCTGCTGCGCCGCTACCCCATCAAGAGCCGCAACATCCTGGCCCACATTCGCAAAGCCACTCAAGGCGACGTGCTGCTGGAGAATTGCCACCCCTTTGTGCGCGAGCTCTGGGGGCGCTACTGGGTCTTTGCGCACAACGGCAACTTGGCGGACTACCACCCCAAGCTCCACGGCGTGTACCGCCCTGTGGGCGACACCGACAGCGAACGGGCTTTTTGCTGGATCATGCAAGAGCTCGCCAAGTCGCACGCCAGCGTACCCTCCGTGCATGAACTCACCCTCACCCTGCGCGAATTGGTCCCCACCATCGCCCGCTTTGGCAACTTCAACTTCTTGTTGAGCAATGGCCAAGCCCTTTGGACGCACGCCTCCAATCAGTTGTGTTACTTGGAGCGCAAACACCCCTTCACCAGTGCGCGGCTGCGGGACCAAGACGTGCGCATCGACTTTGCCGATCACACCACGCCGGACGATCGGGTGGCGGTGGTCGTGACCGCACCCCTGACGGTTGATGAGGCCTGGATCACGTTTGCACCCGGAGAGCTCGCCACTTTTGTGGACGGCGAGCGGGTTTACTGAGGCGCCGCCAAGGCCTGCAGCAAGGCGTCGACAAACAGGGCTGCGACATCACAACCGGTTTGCGCCATGATTTCCTGAAAACAGGTGGGCGAGGTGACATTCACTTCGGTCAGACAGTCACCAATCACGTCTAGCCCAACCAGCAACAAGCCTCGCGCGGCCAATACGGGCCCCAGGGCTTGGGCGATTTCGCGGTCGCGATCAGACAGTGGCTGCGCCACCCCCTTGCCGCCGGCCGCCAGGTTACCCCGCACCTCGCCTCCTTGAGGAATACGAGCCAAGCAATAAGGCACGGGTACCCCACCAATGACCAAGACCCGTTTGTCGCCTTGGGCGATGGCGGGAATGAATTTTTGCACCATGACGGTTTGCGCCCCGTCCTGGTTCAGGGTCTCAATGATGCCCCCCAGGTTCAAGCCATCGGCGGTCACCCGGAAGATCCCCATCCCGCCCATGCCATCGAGTGGCTTGAGAATGATGTCCTGATGCTCGGCATGAAACGCCCGAATGGCTTGGGCGTCACGCGTGACCAAGGTCGGGCTTGCGAAGCGAGCGAACTCCATGAGGGCGAGTTTCTCCGGGTGGTCGCGCAAGGCGCGTGGGCGGTTGAACACGCGCGCGCCTTCGCGCTCGGCCTGTTCCAGCAAGTGGGTGGCGTAGAAA
>VEQC01000279.1 GCA_018883455.1 Limnohabitans sp.
AATCTTGGGCCTGCTTGTCGCCGCGCGCGCCGAGCCCCAATGGCAAGAGCGCCCGCAGGCCGATTGGCTCTTCACCTATAGCGAGATCGCCCGTCTGGCGTATGCCGATCGGGCCTTCTATCTGGCCGACCCTGCCTTTGTGCCGCCCCCCGGCGGGCGCGTGCAAACCTTGTGGCAGCCCGACTACTTGGCGCAACGTGCGCGCTTATTGGGCCCGCAACGCTTGCCCGTCGTCGAGCCGGGTCAACCCCTGGGCGTGCGTCCCCCGCTGGCCTATGGGTCTGACAGCACCGAGCGCGGGACCAGTCACCTGAGCGTGGTCGATGCCCAGGGCCTGGCGGTCTCCCTCACGAGCTCGATTGAAGACGCCTTTGGCGCGCGCATCATGGTGGGGGGCTTTCTGCTCAACAACCAACTCACGGATTTCAACTTTCAGCCTCGCGACGCCCAAGGCCGTCCGTCGGCCAACCGCCTCGAGCCCGGCAAGCGCCCCCGCTCCTCCATGGCGCCCCTCATCGTGTATGACGCGCAAGGGCAAATCATGCAAGTGCTGGGCAGCCCCGGTGGGGCCTTGATCATTCATTACGTGGCCAAAACCCTCTTGGCCACCTTGCAAGCGGGTCTGTCGCCGCAAGCCGCCATCGCCTTACCCAACTTTGCCACGGTAGGGGGGCCGCTATTGCTCGAAACGGGGGCTTACCCCGAGCTGAGGGCGGAATTGGCTGCGCGCGGCGTGCCTCTACAAGATGTCGCGCTCACCAGTGGCGTGCAGGTCTTGCAGCGCGTGCCCCGCGGATGGCTCGGGGCCAGTGATCCGCGTCGTGAAGGGGTGGTGGCGGGCGACTGAATCAGGTGTCGTCCGGCTCGGGCGCTTCGCGCATGAAGGCGTAGCGCGTAGCCCGTTCATGCTGGATCACGCGAAACACGCGCTTGAGGGGGACCCCCAGGCGCGCCATGGTTTGGCTCGCCAACATCAGGCTGCCCTCGACCACCTCGGGAATCACCTCGCTCGCACCGGCGGCGCGCAGCTGATCCAGATGCGATTCATCCAAGGTCCGCACCACCACGGGCACCTCGGGCGCGTGCTCGCGCACCCATTCCAAGACTTTCAAGGTTGAGTTCAAATCTGGGTAGGTCACCACCACGGCGGAGGCGCGCGCCAAACCGAGAGAGAACAAGGTGGCCCCGCGCGTGGCGTCACCCCACTCGACTTCATGCCCAAGCGACTGACCGTAGAGCACGCGCTCGGTGTTGGCGTCAATGGCCACATAGGCCAAGTTTTCTTGGGCCAGCAGGTTGACCAAGTAGTGACCACTTCGCCCATAACCACAAACAATCACATGCTGTTCGCGCTGAATGGCTCGCTGGGCCATTTGCGTGAGGCTGAGCGATTGCTCCAACCAATCTTCACTGATGAGCCGCGAGACAATGCGCTCCGCGTTCATGATGATCAACGGGGTGGCAATCATGGAAAGCACCATGCCCGCCAGAATCGGGCTGGTCCAGCGAACGGGCACCATGTCTTGCGCCACGCCAAGCGACAACAACACGAACCCGAACTCACCGGCCTGCGCCAGATACAAGGCCGTGCGCAGGCTCACCCCGCGTGTCATGCGTTGCATGCGCGCCAGCACGTAAATCAGGCCGGCCTTGGCCAAGACCGGAATCAAGCTAAAGAAGATCACGTAGCCCCAATGGTCCAGCAAGACTTCCCAGTCAAGCTTCATGCCAATGGTGATGAAGAACAGCCCGAGGAGCACATCGTGAAACGGCTTGATGTCGGTTTCCACCCGGTGCTTGTAGGGGGTTTCGGCAATCAGCATGCCGGTGAGAAATGCGCCCATGGCCAATGACAGTCCGGCTTGTTCGGTCAGCCAAGCCAACCCCAGGGTCATGAACAAAACGTTGAGCATGAAGAGCTCTTCGCTTTGCCGTCGGGCCACCATGCGCAGCCAGCGCTGCATGACTTGTTGGCCGCCCCACAGCAGCAAGCCCACCAAAACCGCCGCCTTCAGAAAGGCCAGGATCAGGGTGCTCAAGAGGTGTTCGCTCGCTTCGCTACTGCCCAAGGCAGGCACCAAGACCAGCAAGGGCACCACAGCCAAATCCTGAAACAGCAAAATGCCCATGACGGCTTGTCCGTGCGGGGATTCCAACTCCACCCGGTCGGCCATCATTTTCACCACGATCGCGGTACTCGACATCGCCAATGCGGCGCCCAAGACGATGGCGCTTTGCCAACTCAGGTGCCATGGCCGGGCCATCCATTGCAGGGCATAGGCCAGCAAGCCATTGACAACCAAGGCCCCCACCAGGGTCAACGCCACCTGGAGCGACCCCAAGCCAAAAACCAGGCGGCGCATTTGCATGAGTTTGGGCAGGTTGAATTCCAGCCCAATGACAAACATCAGAAACACCACGCCGAACTCGGCCAGATGCTCGACGGTGGCACTGTCCTCGGCCCAGCCCAGCGCGCCCGGGCCAATGACCAAACCCGCCACCACATAACCCAGCATGACCGGCAG
>VEQC01000280.1 GCA_018883455.1 Limnohabitans sp.
AGCCCTACGTGCGCCCCAAGGCCTTGCAATACCTGGAAGAGGGCAAAGTCGTGGTGTTTGCCGCCGGCACGGGCAACCCCTTCTTCACCACCGACACCGCCGCCGCTCTGCGGGGGGCCGAGATTGGCGCCGAGCTCGTGCTCAAGGCCACCAAGGTGGATGGCGTCTACGATGCCGACCCCAAGACGCACCCCAACGCCAAGCGTTTCAACCGCATCAGTTTTGATCAGGTGATTTCGCAAAACCTCGGCATCATGGATGCCACGGCATTCGCGCTCTGCCGGGATCAAAAATTGCCCATTCGCGTTTTTTCCATTTTCAAACCAGGTGCCCTGCGCCGCGTCGTTCTCGGAGAGGACGAGGGCACTTTGGTGCATGTGTGAGACCATCCGTTGCGGAGACTGTCATGACGATTGCCGATATCAAGAAAAACACCGAAGCCAAGATGGACCAATCCATCACGGCGTTTCAAAACAACCTGACCAAGATTCGGACGGGGCGAGCCAACCCCGCCTTGCTCGACGCCATTCAGGTGGAGTACTACGGATCGATGGTGCCGCTCTCGCAGGTTGCCAACGTTTCCCTCCTCGACGCCCGCACCATCAGCGTTCAGCCTTGGGAGAAGGGCATGGGCGCCAAAATCGAGAAAGCCATTCGTGAGAGCGACTTGGGCTTGAACCCTGCTTCCATGGGCGATTTGATTCGTGTGCCCATGCCCCCCATGAGCGAGGAGCGCCGCCGCGACATGACCAAGCTCGTGCGCACTGAGGGCGAGGCGGCCAAAGTGGCCGTGCGCAACTTGCGTCGCGATGCCAATGAGGCGGTGAAAAAACTGGTCAAGGACAAACAGGCTTCCGAGGACGATCAAAAGCGCGCCGAGGCCGACATCCAAAAGGTCACGGACAAACACATCGCGGACATCGACAAGCTCATTGCCGCCAAAGAACAAGAGATCATGGCGGTCTAACCCCATGCTCAAACAACGCATCATCACCGCCGTGGTTTTGGTCGCGTTGTTGCTTCCTGCCGTGTTCGCCGCGACGGCAGAACCCCTGGCGGGCCTCACGCTGGTGTTGATCGCCGCTGGCGCTTGGGAGTGGGGCCGACTCAACGGCTACGCCATGCGCGGTGCGCTGCGCTGGGCCGCGGTCTGTCTGATTCTGTGTCTCGTGAGCTGGCAACAGCAATGGGCTGCAGCGTCCTTGCCCTTGCTGTGGACGCTGGCCGGCGGTTTGTGGGTGCTGGCTGGCGGTGCGTTGCTGCGCGCCGGGGTGGGCCAGTGGGCGCGCGTGCCGCGGCTCTTGCGCATGGTGGGCGGGGTGTGTGTGTTGTGGCTCACGTGGCTCGCCCTCTGGCAAGCCAAGCGCCATGGCATCAATTTTCTGCTCTCTGTCCTGTTGCTCGTTTGGGTGGCCGATGTTGCCGCTTATTTCGCCGGGCACGCCTTCGGTCGACGCAAGCTCGCCTTGCACATCAGCCCAGGCAAGAGCTGGGAAGGCGTGTGGGGCGGCATGCTGGGCGTTTTGCTCATGGCCTTCGGGTGGGTTTGGGCCGATACCCAATGGGAGATGGACAGTCCAAGCCTCTACAGCCTGTTGAATGCCAAAGGTCCGGCCTACCTCGTCTTGGCCACGGTGTTTTTGGTGGCCATGAGCGTGGTGGGGGATTTGATCGAATCCCTGGTCAAGCGCAGTGCCGGCATGAAAGACAGCTCCCAATTGCTCCCGGGTCACGGTGGCGTGCTCGATCGCGTGGACGCGCTCTTGCCCACCTTGCCGCTGGCCTTGATGTTGATTGCTTGGCCCACATGAAGCGCATCACGGTTTTAGGGGCGACAGGCTCCATCGGCACCAACACGCTGGACGTTCTGGCCCGTCATCGGGAGGACTTCGAGGTTTTTGCTTTGACAGGGGCACGACAGGTGGAGCCCATGCTCGCCTTGTGCGTCGCGCACTGCCCGCGCGAAGTGGTCATGGTCGATCCTTTGGCGGCGCGCGAGCTGGCGCAACGCCTGGCGGCAGAAGGTCTGGGGCACATAACGGTGCACACGGGGCCTGAGGCGCTCGATGCCGTGTCCTCGCACCCGGATGTGGACATGGTGATGGCTGCCATCGTGGGGGCTGCGGGCTTGTCGCCCTGCCTGGCGGCTGCGCGGGCGGGCAAGCGCCTGTTGTTGGCCAACAAAGAGGCCCTGGTGGTGGGTGGCGAGGTATTTTTGGCCGCTGTACGCGAAGGTGGCGCCACGCTCTTGCCCATTGACAGCGAGCACTCGGCCATTTTCCAGTCCTTGCCCGATGACCGTTCCGCCTGGGAACGCCGGGTGGACAAGATCATTCTCACGGCTTCGGGAGGGCCTTTTCGCACCCTCGAGCCGCATGCCCTGCGCGATGTCACGCCAGAGCAGGCCTGTGCCCATCCGAATTGGGTGATGGGGCGCAAGATCTCGGTGGATTCCGCCAGCATGATGAACAAAGGCCTGGAAGTGATCGAGGCCCGCTACCTCTTTGGGTTGGGCCCTGAG
>VEQC01000281.1 GCA_018883455.1 Limnohabitans sp.
GTCCTCGCCCGACAGGCGCACCGGGTAGCCGCTGGCCACCAGCGAGGCGAAGGCCATGTGCTCGCCCATACCCCAGTCCACCGGAATCTCGCCGCGGCCCATGGCTGCGCGGTCGTCATAGACCTTCTTCACCAGCTGGTGCGGCGTGATCGAAGCAGGAATGGTCGTGATCTTCTCGGCCAGACGCTTCCACTCAGCCAGCGGAATGGCGGTCTCGGCGGCATCGGTCCACTTCTTGTTCAGGAACGGCGACCAGTCCACCGCAAACTTGCTCTTGAAGTTGGTCAGCACCGGGTCCACCGTGTGCTTGCCGGCGTCCATGGCGGCGCGGTAGGCCTTGACCATGTCGTCGGGGCCACTGGCTTCGAGAATGCCTTGGCTGATCAGGCGATCCCCATAGAACTTGCGTGTGCCGGGGTGGGCGCTGATTTTCTTGTACATCAGCGGCTGCGTCAGGCTGGGGGTATCTTGTTCGTTGTGACCGAGTTTGCGGAAGCACGTGATGTCGACCACCACGTCTTGGCCAAAGGTCATGCGGAATTCGAGCGCGAGTTGAGTGGCCAAAACCACGGCTTCGGGGTCGTCGCCGTTGACGTGCAACACCGGCGCTTCCACCATCTTCACGATATCGGTACAGAACGCGGTCGAGCGCAGGTCACGCGGGTCCGACGTGGTAAAGCCGATCTGGTTGTTGATGATGATGTGCACCGTGCCACCGGTGGAATAACCACGGGTTTGGGCCAGGCAGAGTGTTTCCTGGTTTACGCCTTGACCGCCAAAGGCGGCATCGCCGTGCACCAGAACGGGCAGCACCTGTTTGCCCTTGGGATCGCCACGGCGATCCATGCGCGCGCGCACCGAGCCTTCCACCACGGGGTTCACGATTTCGAGGTGGGAAGGGTTGAATGCGAGCGACAAGTGCACCGGACCGCCCGGTGTCGTGACGTCCGAGCTGAAACCTTGGTGATACTTCACGTCGCCCGCCGGCAGATCCTCGGGGGCGGTGTGATCGAATTCGGCAAACAAATCCTTGGGCATTTTGCCCAGGGTATTGACCAGCACATTCAAGCGACCGCGGTGGGCCATGCCGATGACGATTTCCTGCACGCCTTGCTCGCCCGCGCGTTGAATGAGCTCGTCCATGGCGGCAATAAAGCTCTCACCCCCTTCGAGGGAGAAGCGTTTCTGGCCCACGTACTTGGTATGCAAGTAACGCTCAAGCCCTTCCGCGGCGGTGAGGCGGTCGAGAATGTGTTTTTTCTTCTCGGCCGTGAAATTGGGTTTGCTGCGAATGCTCTCGAGCTTTTGTTGCCACCAGCGCTTTTGCGCCATGTCGGTGGTGTACATGTATTCAGGCCCGAGGGTGCCGCAGTAGGTTTCGCGCAGCGCGTTGATGAGCTCGCGCAGGGACATGCGGTCTTTGCCAAAAAACGTGTTGCTGGTGTCGAACACGGTTTCCTGATCGGCATCGGTGAAACCATAGAAAGAGGGTTCGAGCTCGGGAATGCTCGGGCGCTCCATGCGCTTGAGCGGATCGAGGTCGGCCCAGCGCTGACCGACGTTACGGTAAGCGGCAATGAGCTGCTGCACGGCGGTGCGCTTGCGGCCCATCTCGACATCGGCATTGGCCATCACGACCTTGGTGCCGCCTTGCTTGGCGCGATCGGCAAAGGCGTTGATCACGGGCAGGTGGGGCACATCCTTGGTGCTGGTGCCATCGACGGCGGGGACGTGTTGCAGTGCGTCAAAGTACGCACGCCAGTTGTCTGGAACACTCGTGGGGTTGGCGAGGTAGTTCTCGTACATCTCCTCGACGTACGGTGCATTGCCCCCAAAGAGATAGGTGTTGGCCGAATAGGCCTGATAGACGGAGTTTGTCTCACTCATGCTTCGCTGACCTCCGTTCCCCTATAGGGAACATTAGCTGGTTGAAAAAAACCTTCCGCGACACGGCTTGACCGGTTGGCGGATGCGACTGTGGCTGGGAAGGGCCTTGGTAGCACCGCGATTGTGCCATCAGCTGGCGTCTGAAAACCGTTTCGCGGGATAAAAAATTAGAGTCTGGACTCAGGCGATCTGATCCTGAATCTGTTTGAGGGCGCTCGGATCCTCAATGGTGGTGAGGTCGCCGGGGTCTCTTTTTTCGCAGACGGCTTGAATCGCCCGACGCAACAGCTTGCCGCTGCGGGTTTTGGGCAGGGCCGTGACAAAAATGACCCGGGCCGGACGGGCCACGGCACCGAGCTGGCCATCGACCACTTTCATGACCTCGCCCTCCAGGCGCAAACGCGCCGCTTCATCCCCCAGGCCAGATGCGTCCTTGGCAATGGCAAAGGCCATGGCAACTTGGCCCTTGAGCTGGTCGGCCACCCCCACCACGGCGACTTCGGCAATGTTGGGGTGGCTGGAGATGCTCTCTTCAATCTCGCGCGTTCCCAAGCGGTGACCCGCAACGTTGATCGCGTCGTCGGTGCGGCGGAGAATAAAAAAGTAACCATCTTGATCCTTCACAGCCC
>VEQC01000282.1 GCA_018883455.1 Limnohabitans sp.
CAGAGTTTGCGACCGATACCGCCTACATGTATTCGACCTACGAAGACGAGTGCGAATCAGAACCCACCGATCGCCAAAAAATCATGGTGCTCGGCGGCGGGCCCAACCGGATCGGCCAAGGCATTGAGTTTGACTACTGCTGTGTCCATGCGGCACTGGCCATGCGCGAGGATGGCTATGAAACCATCATGGTCAACTGCAACCCCGAGACCGTCTCGACCGATTACGACACCTCGGATCGGCTGTATTTCGAGCCCTTGACCTTGGAGGACGTGCTCGAGATCGTGGACAAAGAAAAGCCCACGGGCGTGATCGTTCAGTATGGCGGACAAACCCCCCTCAAGCTGGCCTTGGGCTTAGAGGCCGCCGGGGTGCCCATCATTGGCACGAGCCCCGACATGATCGACGCGGCCGAAGACCGCGAACGCTTCCAAAAGCTGCTCCAGGGGCTGGGACTGCGCCAACCCCCCAACGCCACCGCGCGCACCGAAGCCGAGGCTTTGGAGAAGGCGGCCGAGCTGGGTTACCCCTTGGTGGTTCGCCCGAGCTATGTGTTGGGCGGACGGGCGATGGAGATCGTGCACGAGCAGCGCGACCTTGAACGCTACATGCGCGAGGCCGTCAAAGTCAGCAACGACTCCCCCGTGCTGCTCGACCGCTTCCTCAACGACGCCATCGAGTGCGATGTCGACTGCCTGCGCGATCCCTCTGGGCGCACCTTCATTGGCGGCGTGATGGAGCACATCGAGCAAGCCGGCGTGCACAGCGGCGACTCCGCCTGCTCCTTGCCCCCGTATTCGCTCGCGAGCGAAACGGTGCAAGAACTCAAGCGCCAATCAGCGGCGATGGCGGAAGCGCTGCACGTGGTCGGCCTCATGAACGTGCAGTTCGCCATTCAAAAGCAGGATGGGCGCGATGTGATCTATGTGCTCGAAGTCAACCCCCGCGCTTCCCGCACCGTCCCCTTCGTCTCCAAGGCCACGGGCATTCAACTCGCCAAGGTGGCCGCGCGTTGCATGGCGGGCCAGACCTTGGCCGCGCAAGGCATCGTGCATGAGGTCACGCCGCCCTATTTCAGCGTCAAGGAAGCGGTGTTCCCCTTTGTGAAATTCCCCGGTGTGGACACCATTTTGGGGCCCGAGATGAAGTCCACGGGGGAAGTGATGGGCGTGGGCAAAACCTTCGGGGAAGCCTTCGTCAAGAGCCAATTGGGCGCCGGCACCCGTTTGCCCCGTCCGTTCACGGCCGACGGCAAGCCCACGGGCAAGGTCTTCATTTCGGTGAAAAACAACGACAAGCTGCGCGCCGTCGAAGTGGCCCGCCAACTGAGCGCCATGGGCTTTGGCCTGATCGCCACCAAGGGCACGGCCGCAGCCATCAGCGCCGCAGGCGTGGCCTGCGAGACGGTCAACAAAGTCACGGAAGGGCGTCCCCATATTGTCGATATGATCAAAAACAGCGACATTGCGTTGGTGATCAACACGGTGGAGGAGCGCCGCAACGCGATTGCGGATTCGCGCCACATTCGCACATCGGCGCTGCTCAACCGGGTCACCACCTTCACCACCATCGCGGGCGCAGAGGCCGCCGTGGAGGGCATGAAATACATTGACCAACTCGGCGTCATCTCGGTCCAAGAGATGCACGCCCAACTCGTGGCGTGAGAAAGGTAAGAGACCATGGCGACCATTCCCATTACCAAGCGGGGCGCTGAAAAGCTCAAGGAAGAGCTCCACCGACTCAAAACGGTGGACCGTCCCGCGGTGATCACGGCCATTGCCGAGGCGCGCGCCCAGGGCGACCTGAGCGAGAACGCCGAATACGACGCCGCCAAAGACCGTCAGGGCTTCATTGAAGGCCGGATTCAGGAAATCGAAGGCAAGCTCTCGGCCGCGCAAGTGATCGACCCTTCCGCGCTGGATGCGGGGGGACGCGTGGTCTTTGGCGCCACGGTGGAGCTCGAAGACGAGTCCTCGGGCGATCAAGTGACCTATCAAATCGTGGGGGAAGACGAGGCGGATTTAAAACTCGGCCTCATCAACATCTCGAGCCCCATCGCGCGTGCCTTGATTGGCAAAGAAGAGGGCGACGTGGCGGAGGTGCAAGCCCCCGGTGGCGTCAAACGCTATGAGATTGTGGCGGTGAGCTACCGCTAAGCCCCGCGTGAGCCCGCAGGCGGGCGGGCGTATCAGTCGGCTTGACGTTTTTTGACCGATTTTTGCTTGGGCTTGGCGCGTTTGATCTGCCCACCCGGGGTCAGGCGCTGGTTGCCCAACACCTTCACCACCCGCACTTCGGGGCGCTGTCCCCCGCGCTTGCTGTACTTGAGCACCTTGACCTCTTTGGGGCCCGGCATGCGGTCTTCGTCCAATTCCCGCGCCTTGGCGGGTTTGGGGCGCCAGAGCACCAGTAACTTGCCAATGTGCTGGATGGGGGCGGCGTTGAGGGTTTCGGCCAGTTCTTGGTAGATGGCTTCACGGGCTTGACGATCGTCGCCCAACACGCGGACCTTGATG
>VEQC01000077.1 GCA_018883455.1 Limnohabitans sp.
GCGCTTACTGGCCGCATGATGGACGCGCAAGAGGCCGAGCGCGCCGGGCTGGTCAGCCGCATTGTGGCGGTGGACAAGCTGATGGAAGAGGCGCTGGGCGCCGCCCTCATGATTTGCGATTACTCGCAGCTCGCCACCATGGCGGTGAAGGAATCGGTCAACCGCGCCTACGAGAGCGGCTTGGCCGATGGCGTGATGTTTGAGCGCCGCCTCTTTCATGCGCTCTTTGCCACGCAAGACCAGAAGGAAGGCATGGACGCCTTCGTCAACAAGCGCAAGGCGCAGTTCAAGCACGAGTGAGTGTGCGCGGCGCAGGCGCTGGTCTCAGGCCTGCGCGAATGAGATGGTGAATTTGGCGCCGCCCCACTGGCTCACGCCAGCCTGAATTTCGCCTTTGTTGCGCTCGACGATGTACTTGGAGAGCCACAGGCCAAGCCCCATGCCTGTGCTCTTGGAGGTTTTGAAAAAGCGGAAGATGTCCTCGCGTATGTCATCGGCCAGACCTCCGCCGTTGTCTTCAATGGCGCAATAAACCCGGCCCTCTGCGCTCCAGCAACCGATGCGGATTTTCGGCTCGGCCACGTTGGCTTGCGCGAGCGCGTCAAAGGCGTTGCTCACCAGGTTGAGCAACACCTGCTGGACCTCGGCGCGCTTGGCGTGAACTTGGGTGTCGCCGCTTTTCTCATACACCAGCTCGATGCCCTTGTTCTTGGCCTGGGGGATGACCAAGAGCGCCAAGTTGCGGATGACCTCGTCGAAATCGAGCACTGGCGTGACCACTCTGCGCTCGGAGAACACCCCGCGCATGGTGCTGACGATTTGGCTCATGCGGTTGGCGCTCTCGAGCTGCTCCTCCAGCGTGGCGCGGATGAACTGCGGATCGGGGTTGTCGCGTTTGAGCGCGTCGATGCCGATCTCGGCGTTGAGGAGCACGCTTTGCAGGGGTTGGCTGATTTCATGGGCGATGGAGGCCGAGAGCATGCCCAGGGTGGCGACGCGGTTGATCTGGCCGAGCTCATCGATGAGCTGCTTTTGCCGCTCGCTCAGGATTTTGAACTGCTGGTTCTCCAAGTCCACCGCCGTTTTTTGCTTGACCAAGTTCTCCGACCAATAGCCCACCAGCGCGGCGTAGGCAATGATCTTCAAGGCGTATTGCAGCCACATGGAGATGACGGCCATGAGGGGCAGATCCTCAATGAGAATGATCTCGGACTCCACGGCGGCCACCGCAAAGAGGCGCATGGCGGTGAAGAACGCCTCCCCCGCCACCGACCAGAAAATGATCTTGAGCTGGAACGATTTGGACTCCATGCGGCGGATCACCTCGTAGAGCTGCCACACAAGCAGCACCAAAGCCGCCACCGCAAAAATCACGATCTTGAGATTGGCCTCATAGCGCGTGCGCATGTACTCCCAGCCCAAGGCGAAGAGGAGGATCACCAAAATCAAGAGCCGACGCTGCGTCACCCCCACCCGAGAACCAATGGCGTGAATGCTCAGGGTTTGGTAGATGAGCGAAGCAAACAGCAGGGTGTTGGCCACAGTGCCAATGGCCATGTGGTCATTCAAATCGCGCATGGCGACAAACATGCTCCCGAGCAAGAGCAGCCCCATGGCGTCGCACAGAATGGCCACCGACCAATACTTGGACGACTGGTTGAGCGAGCGGAAGTTGGATTTGGTGATGAAGAACAGCCCAATGAGGATGAGGGCAATGAAACCAAAATTGAAGGCGATGATGGTCTTCATGGGGGGGACTGCTTTCTGTCGATGCGAACCACGCACCGGAATTGTGCGGTCAAAGCCCGCTAAACCACCATGAGCGGTGTCCCCAGCGTCACAGGCCTTGCGATGAGTAAATGGTTTTAAGCCCGAGGCTTTTCTGTGGGCACTGTACCTCGCTATAATGGAAGGCTCAGGCGCTTTAGCTCAGTCGGTTAGAGCGATGGAATCATAATCCACAGGTCCGCGGTTCGAATCCGTGAAGCGCCACCAAATTCCCTCGGTACAAACCTGCGACATGGTTGACGGCTTGTACCGCCGCATCTTCCCCTTCCCCACTCACCATTCCCAGACCTTGCGACCCGCAAGGCTCACGGCCGTTTGACCCGTTACTGGCGTGGCATTGCCGGGTTGGCCCCTGTCGGATTCTTCCCCCTCCCTCCTGCGTCATGTCACCCCACCCACAACGGCGGGTTTTGATTCATCGAGCAGCTCAATTTCTACCTAAATAAATGATTTATATGGATTAATTAATTGTTTTATGGTAAATTTATGATTCATTATTTCATTCAAATTTTGATTCACCCATGACCTCTCACGCGGATGCAATCCGCCTTCGCCTCGCCATTGGCCCTCGATCGGGGACGCAGTTGGCCAAGGCTATTGGCGTGAGCCAGCCCACGGTCTCCCGTGCGTTGCGGGCCATGGGGGATGCTGTCATGCGTGCGGGGCAGAAAAGGGGCACGCGCTACTTTCTGCGCGACCACAGCCGGGGGTTCGCGGATGTCCCGGTTTATCGGGTGGATGTTGAGGGCAAACTCAAGGCGCTGGGCGTGCTAACACCTGTGCGCGCGGATGGCTATGTATTCACACAGACCGATGGGCGACAAATCCACAGTGAGGGCTTGCCTTGGTGGATGCTGGATATGTGCCCACAAGGTTTTTTGGGGCGCGCCTACGCCGCGCGTTACGCCGCTGAACTTGGCTTGCCCGCCGCCCTGCAAGAATGGACGGATCGCCATGCCATGCGTGCCTTGCTGATGCATGGTCATGATGGGGTGGGGAACTTGCTCATTGGAGATGTGGCCCGAGAGAAATTCTTAGCGATGCCACCGCCAGAGCCCATTTCTGAAACTGCTCAAGCGCAGACGTTCGAGAAGCTGGCGATTGCGGCCTCGGCAGGGGAGTCGCCAGGTTCTTCAGCGGGCGGAGAGCAGCCCAAATTCACGGCTTACGTGGCGTCTGCTGGCGCGGGTTCTCATGGAATTGTCAAATACAGCGAGTTGCCCCTCAGCCCCAACAGCTTGCGGTGGCGTGACTTGTTGCTGGCAGAACACTTGGCGCTTTCAACGCTGCGCGATGCGGGCATTGCGGCAGCTCCCACGAAAATCGTGGAGGGTGCAGCGCAACGATTTTTGGTCATTGAACGCTTTGACCGGGTAGGCTCACTTGGGCGCAGAGCAGTGATTTCTTTGCGCGCATTGGACGCGGAGTTTGTGGGTCAGGCCCAGCAGCCTTGGCCCGTTCTTACCGAAGCATTGGCTATGCGCGGGGTGATCACACCCCAAGCCGCGCAAGCCGCGCAAGTGCTATGGGCGTTTGGCGCTTTGATCGGCAACACCGATATGCACCCAGGCAATCTCTCCTTTGTGACCGATCAGGGGCGGCCGTATGACCTGGCGCCCGCCTACGACATGACACCCATGTCTTTTGCGCCAACGAGCGGCGGGCGCTTGCCCACGGATATCCAGCCGATCGATCTTCATCCAAGCGTGAACGCTGAGATGTGGCGCATGGCCCTGGAGCTGGCCACAACTTACTTGGGCGCGGTTCAAGCCTGCACGCAATTCACACCTGCGTTTGGGAAGTGCATCGAGGCGCTCGGTATGCATATTGATCGAGCGCGCGCGCAGATTGCGCGTCTGGGATAGACGCAAGGCCCCTACGGCGTCCACCTCGGGCCCGACCTTGAATAGTCATTCTTGCGACTTTTAGAGGGTATTCCCGTAGATTTTCATTTGGGTTTTTACAGAAGAATCGCGCTTTCCCCATTATTGTGTCTTGGACACGCAGGGTTTCACACGTTCTTTTATGACAGAAGAATTCATTTTGGAAACCCGCCAGCTGACCCGTGAGTTCAAGGGCTTCGTGGCGGTAGATCGGGTCGACTTGCGCATCAAGCGGGGGACGATTCACGCGCTCATTGGTCCCAATGGGGCGGGGAAGACCACGGTGTTTAACTTGCTGACCAAGTTTTTGGCGGTGAGCGGCGGCCAGATTCTCTACAAGGGTCAAGACATCACGACGCACAAGGCGGCGGATGTGGCGCGCATGGGCATGGTGCGGTCGTTTCAGATCTCAGCCGTGTTCCCGCACTTGAGCGTTTTGGAGAATGTGCGCGTGGGTTTGCAGCGCAAACTCGGCACGAGTTTTCATTTCTGGAAGTCTGAGCGCACGCTCGATGTGCTCAATGACCGTGCGATGGCCTTGCTAGATGAAGTGGGCCTGAGCCGTTATGCCGACACGGTCACGGTAGAACTGCCCTATGGCCGCAAGCGGGCGCTGGAGATTGCCACGACCTTGGCACTAGACCCCGAGTTGATGCTGCTCGATGAACCCACTCAGGGCATGGGCCACGAAGATGTGGGCCGTGTGGTGGAGTTGATTCGCAAGGTGGCGGCGCAGCGCACGGTCTTGATGGTTGAGCACAACATGCATGTGGTGGCGAATTTGTGCGACACCATCACGGTGCTCGCGCGCGGGAGCGTGCTGGCCGAAGGCCCTTATGACCAAGTCTCGCGTGACCCGCGGGTGCTCGAAGCGTATGTGGGTTCCACCGAGGAGACACACCTATGAGCACGCCCCTCCTGCAAGTGCACGACTTGCACGCCTGGTATGGCGAATCGCACATCCTGCACGGTGTGGATTTCGAGATTCACGAAGGCGAACTGGTGACCCTGCTGGGCCGCAATGGCGCGGGGCGCAGCACAACGGTGAAATCGCTGCTCGGGCTCACGGGTTCGCGCAAGGGCAGTGTGCGCATTGCCGGCGTTGAGACGATCGGCCTGCAAACGCATGAGATTGCCCGCTTGGGCTTGGGCTACTGCCCAGAAGAGCGCGGCATTTTTTCGTCGCTCAGTTGCGAGGAGAACCTGCTGTTGCCCCCCAAGCTGGGCACGGGCGGTCTCTCGGTCGATGAAATTTACGAGATGTTCCCCAACTTGAAAGAGCGCCGTCACAGCCAGGGCACGCGCCTCTCGGGGGGCGAGCAGCAGATGTTGGCCATGGCGCGCATTTTGCGCACGGGCGCGCGCGTGCTGCTGCTCGATGAGATCACAGAGGGCCTCGCGCCCGTGATCGTGCAAACACTGGGCCGCGTGATTCGTACCCTCAAGTCCAAGGGTTACACGATTGTGTTGGTCGAGCAAAACTTCCGTTTCGCGGCCCCCTTGGCGGATCGGCATTACGTGATGGAACATGGGCGCATCGTGGCCACGGTGCGCAAAGACGAGTTGGCGAGCAAGACCGAGATGCTCAACGAGTACCTCGGCGTTTGACCTTTTACTTCAACCCAGGAGATGCGTATATGAAATCGACTTTCAAGTTTTCCGTGCTGTCGCTGGCGGCCACCGCCGCCCTCACGGTCCATTTGGGCACCGCCCAAGCCCAACAGGGCAAGTTGTCCGGTGACGTTGTGAAGATTGGCGTGCTCACCGACATGTCCGGTCTCTACGCCGACTACGGCGGCCCTGGCGCGGTGACTGCAGCCCGCATGGCGGTGCAAGATTTTGGTGGCAAGATTTTTGGCAAGAACATTGAAGTGGTCAACGCCGATCACCAAAACAAACCTGATATTGCCAAGAACATCACCCAGCAGTGGTTTGACCGCGATGGCGTGGACATGACGGTGGAAAACCTGAACTCGGCCGTGGCCTTGACGGTTCAAGCCCTGGGCAAAGAAAAGAACAAGATCACCATCGTCACGGGTGCCGCAACTGCGCGTCTGACGAACGAAGATTGCGCGCCGGGTAACGGCATTCACTACTTGATGGACACCATTGCGCTGAGCAACGTGGTGGGCAAGGCGATTGTGAAGGACGGCGGCGACAGCTGGTTCTTCCTGACAGCCGACTACGCGTTTGGTCACTCGCTGGAAAAAGACACGGGTGATGTGGTCAAGGCCAACGGCGGCACGGTGCGTGGCGCGGTTCGCCATCCGCTGGCCACCAGCGACTTCTCCTCCTTCTTGCTGCAGGCTCAGTCCTCGGGCGCCAAGGTGGTGGGTTTGGCCAACGCCGGTGGCGACACGGTCAACAGCATCAAGGCGGCTTCCGAGTTTGGTTTGACCAAGAAGCAAAACCTTGCCGCCCTGCTCATGCTGGTGACCGATGTGCACGCGTTGGGCCTCAACACCGCCCAAGGCCTCTACCTCACCGAAGGTTGGTATTGGGACTTGAACAACGAAACCCGCCAGTGGGCCCAGCGCTACGAAGCGGTGATGAAGAAGAAGCCCAACTCCAACCACGCTTCGGTGTACTCGTCCACCCTGCACTACCTCAAGGCCGTTCAGGCCGCGGGCACGGATGACACCGCTGCCGTGATGAAGAAGATGCAGGAAACCCCGATCAACGACATGTTTGCCAAGAACGGTCGCCTGCGTCCTGATGGCCGCATGGTGCACGACATGTACCTCTTCCAAGTGAAGAGCCCGAGCGAATCCAAGGGTGCTTGGGACTACTACAACCTCAAGGGAACGATCAAAGGCGAAGACGCCTTCCAGTCTCTTGCGGCTAGCCGGTGCGCGGCACTCAAGAAGTAAGACCGAGCCTCTCAGGCTTGTGCGGGCTGCAATCCCTAGGGTTGCAGCCCGATTGAGGAAATTTGCAACATGACCGATTTTTTTGGCGTACCCATTCAGGCACTCCTGGGCCAACTGATGTTGGGCCTGGTCAATGGCTCGTTCTACGCCATTCTCTCGTTGGGCTTGGCGGTGATTTTTGGCATGCTCAACATTGTCAATTTCGCCCACGGCGCGCTCTATATGGTGGGCGCTTTCTTCGCCTGGATGCTGCTCAACTATGCGGGCATCGGGTATTGGGCCTCGTTGGTGATTGCGCCCCTGGGGGTTGCGCTCATTGGGGTGTTGATTGAGAAAACCATGCTGCAATGGTTGCGCCAGCTCGACCACCTCTACGGCTTGTTGCTCACGTTTGGTTTGGCCCTCATCATGGAGGGTATCTTCCGGGAGTTTTATGGCTCCTCGGGCAATCCCTACGAACTGCCCGCCGTCTTCAAGGGCGTGTTTGACCTGGGCTTCATGATGTTGCCCAAGTACCGCATTTGGGTGATTGTGATGTCCATCGTGGTGTGCTTTGCCACGTGGTATTTGATTGAGAAAACTCGCCTGGGCGCCTACCTGCGCGCGGGCACGGAAAACCCGCAGTTGGTGCAGGCATTTGGCATCAATGTGCCGTTGATGATCACGCTCACCTACGCATTTGGCGTGGGCCTGGCAGGCTTGGCCGGCGTGATGGCTGCGCCCATTTACCAGGTGAGCCCCTTGATGGGTTCGAACATCATCATTGTGGTGTTTGCGGTGGTGGTCATTGGGGGGATGGGCTCGATTCTGGGCTCGATCGTGACGGGCTTGGCCCTGGGCCTGATCGAGGGCCTGACCAAGGTTTACTTTGCCGAGGCCTCGACCACGGTGGTGTTCGTGATCATGGCCATCGTGCTTTTGCTGCGCCCGGCCGGCTTGTTTGGACGTGAAAAATGATGCAGCACAAATCTCTTTTCTACACCTTGCTGCTCGCGGCGCTGCTGGCAGCGCCCTTTATCGGTTACCCCGTGTTTCTGATGAAGGCCCTGTGCTTTGCGATGTTTGCCTGCGCCTTTAACCTGTTGATCGGGTTCACCGGGCTGCTGTCGTTCGGGCACGCGATGTTCTTTGGCTTTGCTGCCTACGTCTGCGGTCATGCCGCCAAGGTCTGGGGCTTGACCCCGGAGCTGGCGATTTTGGCGGGCACCGTGAGCGCAGCGGGCATTGGCTTGGTCACGGGCTGGCTGGCCGTGCGCCGCCAAGGCATTTACTTTGCCATGGTCACACTGGCGTTGGCGCAAATGGTGTACTTCATTTGCGTGCAAGCACCGTTCACCTATGCCGAAGACGGGATTCAAAGCATTCCGCGCGGCGCGTTTTTGGGCGTGCTCAGTTTGCAAGACGACCGCGTGATGTATTACTTCGTGTTGGCCATCGCTGTCGGTGCGTTTGCCCTCATTTACCGAATCGTGCATTCGCCGTTTGGCCAAGTGCTCAAGTCCATTCGCGAGAATGAAGCGCGCGCGCTTTCGCTGGGCTACGCCGTGGACCGCTACAAATTAGTGGCGTTTGTGCTCTCGGGTGCTTTGGCCGGACTGGCCGGTGCGACCAAATCCTTGGCATTGGGCTTGGCCACCTTGACCGATGTGGGCTGGCAGATGTCGGGCGAAGTGGTGCTCATGACCTTGCTCGGGGGCATGGGCACGATCTTGGGTCCCGCCGTGGGCGCCACGGTGATCGTGGCGATGCAGAACTACTTGGCGGACTTGGGCTCCATGGTGACCATCATCATGGGCGCGACTTTTGTGGTGTGCGTCTTGGTCTTCCGCCGTGGTATTGTGGGCGAGTGGATTTACCGCACCACCCGCCGTGACGAGCATTCCGAGTCACACTCGGCCTGAGTGATTGATCCGCGTCAATGCGCGGTGTTCTGGCAGCGGGCATGATGACTTCTGGTTGGCGGCACTCGTCTGCCCAAGGAAGAAGTCATGACCCCTCAAGATCTCGCCCAATACCGGGCCCAATTGCTTCAAGAGCGTCAGTCCTTGCTGGATCGCATGGCGCAGCAGCGCGATGGCGCAACCAGCCGCATCGAGGCGGCGGTGGCCCATTTCGCGCGCACGGAAGATTCCACCGCCCAAGTCAACACCGCACGCGATCTGGAATTGGCGCTCACCGAGCATGAGGCGGCGGAGATGCAGGCCATTGACGAGGCCATTTCTCGCCTAGAGGCCGGCTCTTATGGGGTCTGCCAAGACTGCGGCGAGCACATCACGCCAGCCCGATTGACGGCGCAACCGATTGCGCGGCGTTGCACCGCTTGCCAATCGGCGGCGGAAAAAAACGCCCACTGAATCCTGGCCTTTCGGGTAAGTCCTAGGACATTTACCCATGCAGACAATTGCACGGCGTGCTTTGGACTCTTACGATGTAAGCATCGTGTTGCACATGGAGGAACCGGTATGACACAAGTGGCTCAATTGCTCAAAGATAAGCCCGCCCGCCTGATCACCCTCTCCTCCCAGGCCTCCGTGCTGGAGGCCATTCGTTTGATGGCGGAACACAACATTGGCGCTTTGCCCGTGGTGGATGAAGATCGCTTGGTGGGCATGCTCTCCGAACGCGACTACGCGCGCAAGGTGGTGTTGCAGGGAAAGTCCTCCACCGACACGGCGGTGCACGAGATCATGACACGCCAAGTCACGAGCGTGGGGCCTGAGTCCACCCTCGACGCCTGCATGCAACTCATGACAGATGGTCATTTCCGGCATTTGCCTGTGCTGACGGGGGGGCGATTGGTGGGCATGCTCTCGATTGGCGATTTGGTCCGCGCCGTGATTGCTGCTCAACAAGAGCAAATTGCGCATTTGGAATCCTATATCCGAAGTTGATGGCTCGCTTCGGGCGCGGGTATGTAGACACACGTTTTAAAAAATCGCTTACCATTGGGCTCATTTCGAACGAGCCTTCATATGACTTTTGCCCAACAACTCAAGGCTGAAATTAGCCGTGTCGCTAAACGCGAGTTGCGCCAGGAAATCCTGGCCCTGAAGAAATCCAACGCCCAGCACCGTAGTCAAATTGCCGCTTTGAAGCGCCGTTTAGCCACGCTGGAAGCCGCCCTCAAACGCAATCAGCGCCAGCAACAGCGCGCCACGCCCGAGGCGTCGACTGAAGCGGAGGAAGGCGCAGCGTTGCGTTTCCGCGCCCCTGGCTTTGCGTCTCTGCGCAAACGCTTGGGACTGAGCGCACAGGAGATGGGGCGCTTGATTGGGGTGACCGGCCAAACCATTTACGCTTGGGAGGCGGGCAAATCACGCCCCCGCGCCTCACAACTCGAAACCATCGCGCGGGTGCGCAAACTCGGTAAGCGCGAAGTCGCGCAACTCTTGGGCTAAGGGTTCACCGCAAGCCTAACCGCGCCGGCGTGGCGTGACTCGGGGCTTAGGATGGGGTAATCTTCCCCCATCCTCAAACGAGAACACCGCCATGTCCAAAGAACTCACCCCTGCTGAACAGGCCCTGCGCGAGGCCGCCCGCGACTACCACCGCTTGCCGGTGCGCGGAAAAATCTCCGTCACCCCCACCAAACCCCTCTCCAACCAACGCGATCTCTCGCTGGCTTATTCGCCAGGGGTGGCCTATCCGTGTCTGGACATCGCTGCTGACCCGAGCAAGGCCGCCGAATACACCTCACGCGGCAATTTGGTGGGCGTGGTCACCAACGGCACTGCGGTGCTGGGTTTGGGCGACATTGGTCCCCTCGCAGGCAAGCCGGTGATGGAGGGCAAAGGGTGCTTGTTCAAGAAGTTTGCGGGCATCGATGTGTTTGATATCGAACTGGCCGAACGCGACCCGGACAAATTGGTGGAGATCATTGCCGCGCTCGAACCCACGCTGGGCGGCATCAATTTGGAAGACATCAAAGCACCGGAGTGTTTCTACATCGAGCAGAAGTTGCGCGAACGCATGCAAATTCCCGTCTTCCATGACGATCAGCACGGCACGGCCATTATTTCCGCGGCCGCTTTGCTCAACGGCTTGGAGTTGGTGGGCAAAACCATTGATCAGGTGAAGATTGCCGTCTCGGGTGCAGGGGCCGCGGCCATCGCGTGTCTGGATGTGATGGTGGGCTTGGGTGTGAACCCGCGCCATATTTTTGTCTGCGATTCCAAAGGGGTGATTTATGAAGGCCGCCCTGGCGGCTATGACGCCTCCAAGGCGCGCTATGCGCAAAAGACCGATGCACGCACGCTGGCCGACGCCGTCAAAGGCGCTGACGTGTTTCTGGGCTGCTCAGCCCCTGGCGTGCTCACGGCAGAGATGGTCAAGACCATGGGCGAGCGTCCCATTATTCTGGCCTTGGCCAATCCCGAGCCTGAAATTCGCCCCGAGCTTGCCAAAGCGGTGAGACCGGACTGCATCATCGCCACCGGGCGCTCGGACTACCCGAACCAAGTCAACAACGTCTTGTGCTTCCCGTACATTTTCCGCGGCGCGCTCGACTGTGGGGCGAC